>JAZQHZ010000283.1:0-5216 GCA_045540855.1 Clostridia bacterium | reverse complement strand
ATCCAAGAGACCCGTTTACGGGTAGCAAGTAAAATATGCGTGGCTGGCAGGCCAACACAAAACGCACTTGTGCGTAGCCAGTAAAGATTAGGGCTATGCCCGAAAATGAAATACCACCCGCTATGCGGGTGGATATTTATTCTTATTAAAATACTGATAAACATTGCATTTAAGCATACCGTTATAAATCTTACGTTTTTTATCCGCTTTCTTGCCGAAGAGCTTTTCAAAATCCTCGTTCGGGACGAGGATATATTTCGCCCAGTTGTCAAAACGGCTGAAATTTGCACCGATTTCACGGTAAAGCTTCTCACATTCCTTTTTATCGCCCATTCGCTCGCCGTATGGCGGATTTGTGATGATTGTTCCGTCGCTCTTGTCGATAAATGCCTTTCGTGCATCGCAGTGCGAAACAGTGATAAATTCGCCCACACCTGCCTTTGCGGCATTGTCCTTCGTGAGCTGTACGCAGTCATGGTCAATATCCGAGGCGTAAATTTCAAGCGGTACGTTATGTACGGATGATTTTGCCTCTTCAAATGCGTTTTTCCACAGCTTTTCATCAATATACGGGAACTGCTGTGCCGCAAAGGTGCGGTTCATTCCCGGTGCGATGTTCCGCTTGAACATTGCCGCTTCGATCGGGATTGTTCCCGAACCACAGAACGGATCTAAAAACGGCTGCTCAAATTTCCAGAAGCTCATTGTCACCATTGCCGCCGCAATCGTTTCACGTAACGGTGCGGTGTTGGAATTGTGGCGGTAGCCTCGCTTGTGCAGAGGTGCTCCTGAGGTATCAAGCATAATTGTGACACGGTCCTTCATAATCGAGAACTGTATCTGATATGTTTCGCCCTCTTCCGGCAGCTGCTCCACTCCGTAGGTGAGCGACAGCTTCTTTGCTACTGCCTTTTTGATTATCGACTGACAGCTTGGCACACTTGCAAGCTGTGACTTCAACGAATAGCCCTTGACAGGGAATGCACCGTTGGGTGTAATCCACCTTGCCCAGTCGATTTCATAGACTTGGTCGAATAGTTCACTGAATGTCAAAGCATTAAATTCTCCCAGCTTGACAAGAACTCTCTCGCCTGTGCGAATCCACATATTCGCACGGCAGATTGCCTCGTAATCGCCCATAAAGGCAACACGTCCGTCCTCGACGGACGTGGTTTCATAGCCTAAGCGGCGTACCTCACGGGACACGAAAGCCTCCATTCCGAACAGTGTCGGAATTACTATCTCAAAATTACTCATCTTTTACGTATTTTACCTTTCTTTACAATAAAAGAGCGTGAACTCTTTTTCTTATCCGGCTTGCGGACTTCCTTTTTCTCGAACTTCCTGAAAATTCCCGGATACACGTCCTTTTCAAGCACAAAATCAATATTGCGCATCTGAATATCGGTGTTGACAAGCACAACCACAACCGGGTCGCCCGTCTTATAGGTAACGCCTGTGCGTTCACCTCTTAAAACTGCGTTCGCCTCGTCATAAACGAAATAATCGCCGTTCATATTTTCGACTCTTATAAGTCCCTCAACAGTGTTCGGGAGCTCCACAAACATTCCGAAATTCGTAACGTTTGCAACTGTCGCCTCAAAGGTTTCACCGATGTAGTTTGACATATACGCAGTTTTCATCAGATCGTCCACGTCACGCTCGGTGTATTCCGCACCAAGCTCACGCTCGCTTGATTGCTGTGCCGCTTCGGGAACGATTGCCATAAAATGCTGATATTTGTTACCGACTAAATCACCGTCAATAAATGCCTTTAAAATGCGGTGAATCATCAGGTCAGGATAGCGGCGGATTGGTGAGGTGAAGTGGCAGTAATACTTTGCTGCAAGTCCGAAATGCCCTGCATTTTCCTCACTGTATGCCGCTTTCATAAGCGAATGCAGCATCTCAAGTGCCACCATATTTTCCTCCGGCGTGTCCTTCACAGCATCCAATACTGCCTGCAATGCCTTCGGGTGGATGGGCTCGTCGTTGTCGATTCTGCCCTTTATCTGCATATTGAACGGGCGGATAAAGCGATTGAATGCCGTAAGCTTTTCAACGGATGGAGCCTCGTGGATTCTGTATACAAACGGAATTTCTGACCAGAACGCATACTCCGCAATAGTCTCGTTGGCACACAGCATAAATTCCTCAATCATCTTGTTGGAAACTCCACGTTCAGCCTTGCCTATGTCAATCGGCTTGCCGTTTTCGTCCACCTCGATTTTTGTCTCCGGGAAATCAAATGCAATTGCACCACGCTCATCACGCATTTTGGTGAGAATTGCCGATAATTCCTCCATTTTCTTTAACGTGGGAACAAGGTGAGCATATTCCTCGCACAATTTCGTGTCCCCTTCGAGTATCGCAGTAACCTTATTATACGTCATTCGCTCCTTTGAACAGATAACAGCCTTTTTTAATTCGTGTGCAATTACGTGTCCCTTAGAGTTTATTTCCATCATAACCGAAAGGGTGAGTCTGTCAACCTTCGGATTGAGCGAGCATATTCCGTTTGATAATTCAACCGGCAGCATCGGAATAACTCTGTCGGCAAGATATACGCTTGTACCACGCTCAAATGCTTCGTTATCAAGTGGCGAGCCTTCTCTGACATAGTGCGTAACGTCTGCGATATGCACGCCTAAAAGATAGTGACCATTTTCCAAAATATCAAGTGAAACTGCATCGTCAAAGTCACGTGCATCATCGCCGTCGATTGTGAATATCAGCTTGTCACGGTAATCCTCACGCCCCAAAAGGTCCTTTTCGCTGACCTCAGTGGGTGCATTCTTTGCGGCATTTCGTGTCCCTTCGTCAAATTCCTGCTTGATGTTGTTGGATAAAATAATGCCCTCAATCATACTCTTTAGAGAATCACTCTTGCCAAGTACCACAAGCACACGTCCGAATAATATTCCCTTATCTGAGAGCTTTGTTATCTCAACGCTTACACGGTCGCCGACGGCTGCACCGCTTAAGTCCTCGTTGCGTACACGCACGCCCTTAAAAATACGGGTATCATCGGGACGTACAAAAAACGTGCCGTCACGTCGTTTTGAAAGTACGCCGACGATGTTTTTGTTCACTGCTTCAGTAACCTTGATTACGTGTCCCTCGCGTTTTGCGTTTTCGTGTCCCTCAAAGTCAATCTTTACAAGCACCTTGTCGCCGTGCAGTGCATTTTCCATATTATCACCGTGAATAAATACATCGGATTCGTTTTCATCATCGCAGATAAGGAATCCGAAAAATCCCTTTGCATTACAGCGTAATGTTCCGCTTACAAGATGCATACTCTTATCAACTGCCATATACCGTTGCTTTTTAGTGAGCGTAATTTTACCCTCATTAACAAGCTCATCAAGAATATCGGACAATTCGCCGATATCCTCAAGCGGCACATCAAGTACCATTGCAAGCTCACTAAACTGAAGCGGAATATATTCGCTTGATTTCATATAAGCTAAAATTCTGTCTTTTCTTTCCATTTAATATCCTCGTTTTTGTTTTTATCATTTACTTTTCTGTTCAATTTTATAACAAAATGCGGGTTGTGTCAAGCTAAATTGTTGACATAATATGGTGAATATGGTATAATTATTTTAAATAAATGTTAAATAAATATCCTTCAAATGTGAAATTTGAAAAAGGACGATGAATTTGGATTTTGTTTTAGACTTGATAGGGGAATATAATGAGTGTCGAAAAAAGTAGAAAATAGAGGAGAGAAAGAATGAATTGGATGATAGCTGCAAATGGTAAAATGTATGACCATGCATCTGCTTTTCAAAAATGGGGATATATTGATTGGAAACAGAGTGCAAACTTTGAAATAAATGATATGGTTTATATTTATTGTACAAAACCATATAAAAGAGTTATGTATAAAACGAAAGTAATAGAAATAAACAAGGTTTTTACGGAATGTCAAGATGATAAAGAGTTTTGGTTTGATTTAAAGGAATACGAGAGTGCTAAGTCAAAGAAGTTTTGCAGAATAAAGCTAATAGAACAAGTGGATTCACCGAAATTGTCACTCGAAGTTCTTAAAAAGAAAGGATTAAGTTCAGCACCTCAAGGACCGATAAAATTATATACTGAGAAGTTGGTATCATATATTGATAGTAACTTTAACGACTACGATTCAGAAGGATTTTTTAATGATATTAACAAAGATAAGCCGATATTTGAAGGTCATAAGTTAACTGTACAGGTGGATAAGTATGAAAGAAGTTCAATTGCACGAGGAAAATGCATAGAATTCCATGGTTGCAAATGTTATATATGCGGTTTTGATTTTGAAAAGAAGTATGGTGAAGTGGGTAGAGAGTTTATACATGTACATCACAAAACACCATTACATACAATAAAAAGCGACTATTGTGTGGATTACAAAGAAGATTTGATTCCTGTTTGCCCAAACTGTCATGCAATGTTGCACAGAAAAGAAAATGGAAAATATTTATCAGTATATGAATTAAAAAATAGAATCAAATAACATTGTTTTTTATTCCTAATTTGATATGAACCATAAGGAGACAAACATTTTTTATAACATTGTTATAGTAATGTTTGCCTCTTTTTATATGCAATTTTTACAACAATTCGGGTTTGAAATATACAGAATGAACAAGTAAAGATGAGACTGAGAAGGGGGTAGTGATACATATAACATCATAATAGTAATGTTTAATAATTTGAGAATGGGAATTATAAGCACATTTTGAGTAAAATCAAGATGTGCTTTTTATTTACGCAAAGGAGGAATTAGAATGAAACAAAACATAATTAAAAAAGATTTTAATAAAGGAGTGGATAAAATGAAAACTAATTCAACAATTAAAAGTTATAATGAAAAGGAGAACGTAGAAATGAAGAGATTAAATTTATATGAATCACGATTATTTGGCAGAATATGTTATGGCTTCGGTAGGGACGAGGATGGTTATGTTTACATAAAGGAAAACGAAGCCGATGTTGTTAGAATGATATATGATATGGCGATTAACGGACACAGTTTGCAGGCCATTCAAACAGAATTGTATAATCGTGGAATTAAATCTCCGTCAGGTAAAGACACATGGACAAGAGACGTGATCGACAAGACAATAAACAATAAAAAATATGTTCCGCACATTATTGAATTTGATGATTATTTCATAGCACGAGGGGAAAAAGAACTGCGTTGCAGAAATGACAGAAGTGAAGGC
>JAZQHZ010000282.1:0-11699 GCA_045540855.1 Clostridia bacterium | reverse complement strand
CTGAATATCTTGAAAATACAGTTAAATATACAGGTGAACTCAAAGCCGCACAGACTACATCTATATCAGCCAAGGTTGGTGCAAGAATTACAGCTGTTCATGTGAACGAAGGTGATTATGTAAAGGCAGGAGACGTTTTAGCAGAGCTTGACGCTACTGACATCCAGAGTGCATACAATTCATCACTTGCAGGCTATAACAGTGCTTTAGCAAGCTACAATTCAATTACTACCTCTGCTACAAAGCAGGCAAGCACACAGGCAAAGAATGCATTAAATTCTGCCCAGCTTGCATATAATCAGGCGATAAAGAATTATGACAGAGAAAAAGAGCTTTACGAAAGCGGCTCAGCATTAAAGCTTGCAGAGCAGTCATATAACGATGCAGTTGCGGCATACGAGCGTGAAAAGAATCTTTACGAAAACGATACAACGCTCGTTTCAGCAAGAAATTCGCTTACAAATGCCGAGACAGCACTTGCTAACACTAAGGCTTTATATGAGATCGGTGCAGTATCAAAGCTTGACCTTGACACTGCTTCAATGACAGTTGAGAATCTTCGTGCAAGCCTTTCTTCACTTGAATCACAGAAGCAGGCTTCTTATGAGCGTACATATTCTGCTATGATTTCGGCTGAAGAGGCACTTCGTACCACAAGACTCAATGAAACAGCAAAGCTTGATGCGGCAAAGGATGCACTTGATAATGCAACAAATGCATTAAATACAGCAAGAGAAAACATAGGTCTTACTGAAATTTCAAATAAAAGCAGTATCGAAACTGCAAATGCGGCACTTGAAAATGCACGCACTGCGTTAAATACTGCAACGGATAATCTTAACAACACCAAAATCCGAGCTCTTTCATCGGGATATATCGCTTCAAAGGTTGCTACAATCGGACAGATGGCAGCTCCGGGTGTTGAAATGTTCTCAATTAAGAACATCAATTCACTTATTGCAGAAATTCAGGTTACTGAATCTGTCATTCCTAACATCAAACAAGGCACAAATGCACTTATTGATGTACAGTCAGCAGGCGTGACGGGAATCAACGGAGTTGTTACGCTTGTCAATCCGACAAAAAATGCCCAGACAGGTATGTACACCGTTCAGATTGATATAAATAACGCAGACGGAAAGCTCAATGTCGGAATGTTTGCAGACGTTACTCTTGCAGTTCAGGAATCACTTAATGCAATCGTAGTTCCAAACGGCGCTATCGTTCAGGAAGGCGAAGAATATTTTGTATTCACTGCATCGCCTGACGGAACAACTGCACTCAAAAACAAGATAACCATCGGAATTGAAGCTGATGAATTGACAGAGGTTGTTTCCGGAATAAATGCAGGAGACAGAATTATTGTGTCAGGTCAGGATTATTTATCTGACGAAAACACTGCTATTAATATCGTAACTGAATAATTGAAAGGACGTTTTTATAATGAAGCTTCATGAACTATCTGTCAAGCGTCCGGTTGCGGTCACTATGGCAGTTCTTATATTTGTAGTTATCGGAGTATACTCCCTTACTATGCTGCCAATGGAAAGTATGCCTGAAATGGACCTTTCTATGGCTATTGTAAATACCACCTACCAGGGCGTAGGTGCAAGCGAGATGGAAAATCTCGTTACCAAGAAAATAGAAGGAGCAATAAGCTCTGTTTCCGGAGTAGATACCATCACATCACAGACTTCGGAAGGAAATTCACTTACAATGGTTCAGTTTGATACAGGAACTGATATGGATAAGGCTGTAAGTGATATGAACAGTAATATAGAAATGATAAAATCACTGCTTCCGGAGGATTGCGATGACCCCATGGTTATCAAAATGGACACAAATATTATGCCGGTTGCAATGATGAGCGTCAGCTATGAAGGGCTTGACCTTGTAAAGACAAAGCAGTTTGTAGAGGATAATATTACTGACAAGCTTGAATCAACCACCGGTGTTGCATCCGTTTCAGTTATGGGCGCCACCGACCGAATCATTGAGGTTCGTCTTAACCCTACCAAGATGTCGGGATATAACCTTGATTTTTCAGCTGTAATGGGTGCAATTGCCCTTCAGAATAACAACTTTGCTTCAGGAAGTGTAAGTGCCTCGACAAAGGATTTATCAATCCGAACAATCGGTGAATTTGACAGCTTACGTGATATAGAAAACGTAACAGTTACAACTCCGACAGGCGAAACAATTCATATAAGAGACATTGCTGAGGTTGTTGATACATTTGATGAGGATTCAACCTATGCACGTCTTAACGGCGAGAATGCTATTTCAATTTCAGTTACAGCCGAATCTGACGCTAATACCGTCGATGTTGTAACCGCGATAGAAAAAACATTGAATACACTTCGTGAGCAAAACCCGAAATTCACTTATAATATGACAATGGAGCAGGCAAGCTACATCGAAAACGGCATTTCATCAGTTGCTGAAAGTGCAGTTGTCGGCGGTGTGTTGGCAATACTCGTTCTTTTCGTATTTCTCGGAAGTATGAGAACTGCTATTGTAATAGGAATTACAATGCCTGTTTCAATTATTACGGTGTTTATAGGACTGTTCTTCTCCGGAATGACTCTGAATATCGTTTCTTTGGGCGGACTTGCACTCGGTGTCGGAATGTTGGTCGACTGTGCGGTCGTAGTAATTGAGAATATTTTCCGTTGGCGAGATGAATTGGGTGCTGATCCGAAAACGGCGGCTCTGAAGGGTACCGGCGAAGTCACCGGTGCGGTTATTGCTTCAGTAATGACCACTTGTATTGTATATGTACCGATACTTTTCGTAGATAATATGGTAGCAGTAATGTTCAAGCAGCTTGCATTTACGATTATCTTCTCACAGATATCATCATTGCTTGTAACCTTCCTGCTTATTCCAATGCTCTCGGCTAAAATTCCTGCATTAAAAGAAACAAACAAGCATTCTTTCCTCTCTCCTTTTGAAAGGATGCTCGATAAGCTTTATGCAGTATATGAAAAAGCTTTGAGATATGTTTTAGGACACAGAAAACGTTTTACATTCTCGGTTATAGGTATATTTGTGCTTTCGATGATTATTTTATTCAACATCGGTATGGTATTGATGCCGGAAACTGACGAGGGTTCACTTAGTGTAAGCATAGAGCTTCCGTCAGGCTCAGTTCTTGAAAGTACGGATGAGATAACGAGAAAGGTCGAAAACATAATCCGCGAGCGTGATGATGTAGAAACTGTATTCTCCTCCGTTGGAGGCGGAAGTATTTTAAGCTCAGGCTCAAATTCAGCCACAATTACAGTCACCCTACTCGACAATCGTAAGCTTTCAACAACTGATGTTTGTGAGGAAATCAGAAAAGCATTGAAGAATATTTCCGGTGCTACGTTTGAGGTAAGTGCTTCAAGCTCAGGTTCAGGTATGAATATGAGCACGAACGAAATTCAGTGGCAATTTACCGGAAATGATGAGGAAAAGCTCAATGCTTATGTTCTTGAATGTGAGAATGCTTTAAAACAAATAGATGGTGTAACTGATACTGCAACTTCAATCGAAGATACTCGTTCAGAGGTAAGAGTAAATATTGATTCTGATAAAGCGGCACGCTACGGGCTTTCGTCGCAACAGATTTCAACATATATCAGGTACGCAACCTCGGGCGCAACTGCATCACAGTTCAAGGATGAAGGCTCGGAATATGATATCAAGGTCGTATATCCTGACGAATATCTCGACACAACTAATGCCTTAAAGCATTTCCAGATTAAGGCTCCGACAGGTCAGTGGATTTCGCTTTCTGATGTGGCAACGGTAACAGTTGACCAGGGAAGCACAACCCTTACCCGAATTGACCAGAAGCGAACTGTTACCCTCAGCGGAACTTTGTACGGAACAGATATGAACACTGCAAGCTCTGCATTCGCAAGAGCAATCAAGGATATAACTATCCCTGACGGCGTATCACTTGAAACAAGCGGTATGCTTGAGATAATGTTTGATGCAATGACCTCTCTCCTGCTTGCTATTATTTTAGGTATTGTACTTATGTATTTCGTTATGGCAGCACAGTTTGAGAATTTATCACAGCCGTTTATTATTCTCTTTACGGTTCCGCTTGCATTAATAGGTGTTGTACTTTCTCTCCTGCTTACAGGAAGCCAGCTTTCTGTTGTAAGCTGTATCGGTATATTGATGCTTGTTGGTATAATTGTAAACAATGCAATTGTGCTTATTGAGTTTATTAACGATCTCAATCGTGAAAATCCGGACGGAGACCGTTTTGAGCACGTAGTAAAAGCAGGCAAAACAAGATTAAGACCTATTCTTATGACATCTTTGACATCAATTCTCGGTTATCTGCCTATGGCAATGGCCACAAGCGAAGGCTCGGAGATGATGCAGCCACTCGCAATAGTTGTACTGGGCGGACTTGCGATAGGTACTTTACTCACGTTACTATTTATTCCGGTTATTTATACGGTATTTGAAGATAAAATGGACATAAGACGTGCCAATAAAGCAGCTAAGGCTGCGGCGAGATTAAACTAAAAAATATGGTTACCGCTTAAAAAAAGCGGTAACCATATTTTTATTCAACTATTTTTATACTGTCAATTACTTTATTCATAGCCTCCTCATACACTGTATTATTAACAGTTTCTGAGCACGCCTTTGTTAATGTAAGAAGCTTTTCCTCGTTATATGGAATATAATATATATCAAACTGCCCGTATACTTCTTCCTCTGCACTAAGAGTTAAAGTGACCTTCTTTCCTGCTTTACCCATAACCTGCGCTTCCTCTATCTCTCCTACCATTTCAACCTGGAAGTAGTTGTTTGAAGTATTAAGCATTGATGCTATATTCTTCTTCATATACTCATCTGCTGTGTAATAGCACTTATTAAGTTCATCATCATAATATGACAGAGATACCTCTGAAACAGTTGCACTTATATCAGATGTTGCTGTAAGAAGAAGCGAAAGCTGTGGCATAATTATTCCTACAATCTCTGTAAGGTCAGAAAGATAACCGTCTTCTGTGCCGATAGAAAGTCCGCCGTTGCTTTCTGTTACTGACCATATACACGGATATGTAACCTCATACCTGTCACCTGTATGTGTTGAGGTAATTCCAAGCATTTCAATATCACTGTCAGCCTCTAATGCTCCACCAACTTCATCAGCATTTATATCACCCGGTTTAAAGGACTGAATAACAGCGGTTGCACTTTCAACAAAGCCTGCTGATGCTTCATCACGCTTATCATAGCTTAATACAAGCTGATAACGGTATGCACCACTGTTTAAATAATAGCATTTTAATACATTTGTATTTTCGCCGTTTTCTTCGTTTATGGTATATACCTTTCCTTCTATTCCGTTAACAGTTATATCCTGTATTGCTGATACAGTGCACTTTTCTGAATTTACCGACTACTCATATAAGCTCTTTTTGTGCTGTGCCCACGCACTTACTGACTGATTCTGCGGATTTGAAAGTGTAGTAACTGTTATAGTTGCATCAGGCACCTCGTCAGCATCTATATAAGCTAAAATAGATGATTCACTGTCATCGTCTGTGTTCAAATCAGACTCTCTCTTGATTGTTACTTTATTATAGAAACCGTAGTATTCATTAACTTCCCATGTACCATTAAGCTTTATGCTCCAGCTGTAATTGCCGTCGGTATATTCTTCCTTCTTCTCATCCTTGTTCATATCTTCAAGGTCAACAGTTGCAACATCTACTGTGTTTTCCTCATCGCCGCCTGCATAGTCAAATTCAAGTGATTCAAGGAAATTATTCACTGCAAGGCTGTCCTTTTCTGCCGCAAAGGATTCAAACATCCTTTCTATGGTTATATAGTATACATATTCATCGGTTATATATGTATATTTCTCTGTTATTTCATCCTCTGTTCTGTGCTTTACATATGCATACGGAACACCATTATGTACTGATTTGCCTTTATCATACATAACACTTCGATAGCTTCCGTAATACGAATAGCTTCCTGTTCCTCGCTGAAGCTCAGAATATGCAAGCTCAACACTCATATCATCTGTATTTTTCACAGAACGAATCGAAAACATTATGTCATCCATTGCAAATTCATAGCCATAGCTATAACTGTTGTCTGACATATCAAAATTATCTGTCTTGGTAAATCTCCAGCCTTCAACAGAATGACCTACCTTTGTTTTGCCTGAGTACTTGAATAACAGCATAAAATTGATACCTTCGTCAAGCTCACCTGAGGATATGATTGTGATTTCACCTGTCGTAGAATCATATGCCACATCTGCACCAAGTGCTTCGGAAATAAAACGGATAGGTACCATTATTACCCCATTTTCGCTTCTTACCGGAGCTGAGGGCATTGTTATTGTCTGGCCTGCAATTGTTGCCTGGTCTGAGCCGATTACATAAAGCATGTCAACACCTGAATATGTAACCGTCAGGTTTGTGCCGTCATCAGTTGCCACTGCTCCCATTGCCTCAGCAAGCGTATAAAATTCCATCATCGACACACCGTTTTCGTTGATATACGGTGCTGTGGTGATTGTTACCGGCTCATCGTTTTTAGTAACTGTGCCTTCTGTTATGTTTACTTTTACGATTGTCTGTATTAAGCCCTTATTCATTTCAAGTGCCGATGCACTCACTGAAAACATCATAACACACGCCAATACAAGTGCGATTATCTTTTTCATCATTACTCCTCCGCTTCAATTTTCTCGTTTAAAACAATGTCTGCATATTTAATTTCGCCGTTAGTCTTTATTGCTACATTTACAGTATCTCCCGGATTATAATTTTTCATCAGCTCATTTAATTCAACTATGCTGTTTACCGGAGTACCCGATACAGACACGAGTACGTCGCCTACCTTGAAGCCTGCTGCACCAAGCGGTGAGGTTTTTGCCATACCCTTGATCGTAAGTCCGGCTTCTGAAGGTATTCCCATTTCTGCAAGCCAGTCCTCTTTGAATTCAGCATCAAAGCTCGGTCTTCTTACTTTACCGTAAAGCTCGAACTGCTTTAAAACATATTCCACAGTATCAATCGGAATTGCAAAGTTTGTACTTGTTCCACTGTATCCGCTTGAGGTTATACCTACAAGCTGTCCCTGCATATTAATAAGTGCTCCGCCCGAATTACCATTTGTAATTGCAGTATCGGTCTGAATCAGTCTGTACGGATCACCGACACTTCTGTTAAGACCGCTTATATATCCAACTGTTGCAGAATTACGGAGTGAGAATGTTATCGGCGTACCAATTGCAATGACCTTTTTGCCTACGATTATATCCTCTTTTTTAGCAAAATTCATCACGGGAAGCCCTATTTTTTTGATTTTGACAACTGCCAGGTCTGTGTCCTCATCTATGTATTTGAGTGTAGCTTCATATCCCTTTCCGTCGTTCATAACTACAAGGATTGTCTCCATATCCTTAACAACGTGAGCATTTGTAAGAATTTCGCCGCCGGACTTTATTATTACACCCGAGCCGCTCATTATACCTTCCTGAGCTCCGTAATAGGATTCAACCTTTCCTCTGCCTATAATTCCGACAATCGAAGGACTTGCCGCTTCAATAACTGACGGTATAAGCTCATCATCACTTGCAGCAGACTTAGTTGTAACGCTTGCAGTATACGTCGTTTCGTCCCACGAAACCTCTGCTCCTGCCTCTTCAAAAACTCCTCTTAACGGCACATATGTTCTGTCGTTTATTATAACAGCCTCCGTATCAATCACCTTGCCATTTACTTCAACAGAGGGATTCTGTGCATATACTGCCGTACCCAAAGATGCTGTTGCCAGAACGATTGCTAACACACACTTAAAATTAACTTTCATAAAAATCATTCCTTTCCTTTTATCCTATACTTTTATTATACAACCTTACAGGAAATTTGTCAAGAAAATCACAGAAAATACTACATTTGATCAACAAAAAAAGGGTGTCTTGCGACACCCTTTAAATTCTGATTATTCTTCAGCAGCAAGCTTTGCAAGCTTTGCATACTTCTCTTCTGCATTCTTAACAGCCTTTGCGAATAATTCCTTTGCTCTTTCCGGATTTGAACGAGCAAGTGAGTTATATCTTACCTCACCCATGAGGAAGTCCTCATATGACGCCGACGGAGCCTTTGAATCGAGCTTGAACGGATTCTTGCCTTCAACTGCCTTTCTCGGGTCATATCTGAAGCAGTGCCAGTAACCTGACTCAACTGCCTTCTTTTCCTCTGTCTGAGCAATTGACATACCGCCCTTGATACCGTGGTTGATACACGGAGCGTATGCAATAATGAGTGACGGACCGTTGTAGCTTTCAGCCTCCAACATTGCATCTAAGCACTGCTGCGGGTTGTAACCCATAGCAACCTGTGCAACGTAGATATAACCATAGCTCATTGCGATTGCTGCTAAGTCCTTCTTCTTAACTTCCTTACCTGCTGCAGCGAACTGAGCAATAGCACCTGTCGGTGTAGCCTTTGATGACTGACCGCCTGTGTTTGAGTATACCTCTGTATCGAATACTAAGATATTGATATCGTTACCTGTTGCAAGTGCGTGATCGAGACCGCCGAAGCCGATATCGTATGCCCAACCGTCACCACCGAAGATCCAGCACGACTTCTTTGATAAGAATTCCTTATCAGCAAGAACGTTCTTTGCATCCTCTGATGAAAGCTTTGCAACTGCCTCAAGTAATTCCTTAGTCGGAACCTTGTTAGCCTCGCTGTTATTCTTTGTCTCAACGAACTTATCATATGCCGGCTTGATTTCCGGATTTTCATCAGCAAGCTTAGCAACCTTTTCAATTGCCTGCTCTCTGATAGTATCCTGAGCAATGAACATACCTAAACCGAACTCAGCATTGTCCTCGAATAATGAGTTAGCCCAAGCCGGACCCTCACCGTTCTCGTTTACTGTGTACGGTGTTGACGGGCATGAACCGCCCCAGATTGATGAACAGCCTGTTGCATTTGCAATGAACATTCTGTCACCGAATAACTGCGTAACAAGCTTTGCATACGGTGTTTCTCCACAGCCTGCACAAGCACCTGAGAACTCAAGATACGGCTTCTTGAACTGTGAGCCCTTAACCTTTGTCGGTGAGAACTTGTCAAGAACTGCCTGCTTCTCGCCTAATGCTGCTGCATAGTCGAAATACTGCTGCTGATCTTCCTGAGTATCAAGCGGATTCATTACGAGTGTGTCTGTCTTCTTGTTCATCGGACATACGTGTGCACAAGCACCACAGCCTGTACAGTCAAGTACTGAAATAGCCATTGTATAATAGAAGCCGTCGAGCATCTTTGCCGGAGCATACTTGATGCCTTCCGGAGCGTTGTTGAGCTCTTCCTCTGTTAATACAACCGGTCTGATACAAGCGTGCGGACATACATATGAACAGTTACCACACTGGATACATGTATCCTTGTTCCAAGTCGGAACGTCAATTGCAATACCTCTCTTCTCAAATGCTGATGAACCTAACGGAACTTCACCTGTCTGATACTTTGTGAATGCTGATACCGGTAACTTTGAGCCTGCGAATGCGTTAATCGGAACAAGAATGTCGTTAACGTAATCAATAAGCTCACCGTCGCCTGCGTGCTTAACTGAGATATCCTCATATTCACAGTTCTTCCAGCTCTCCGGAACCTCTACCTTAACCACCTGCTGCGCACCTGCATCAATAGCATCGTGGTTCATCTTAACAATAGCATCACCCTTCTTTGAGTATGAAGCTGTTGCAGCGTCCTTCATATACTGGATAGCGTCTGCCTCCGGTAAGATGCCTGAAAGCTTAAAGAATGCTGACTGTAATACAGTGTTGATTCTGCTTCCTAAGCCAATTTCCTTACCAATCTTAACACCGTCGATTGTATAGAACTGAATGTTGTTGTCTGCGATATACTTCTTAACCTGTCCCGGAAGATGTGCATCAAGCTCCTCGCCTGTCCACGAGCAGTTTAATAAGAATACACCACCCGGCTTTACGTCTGATACCATATCATACTGGCGGATATATGATGCCTTATGACATGCTACGAAGTCAGCCTTGCTGATTAAATAAGTTGAAGTAATCGGTGCATTACCGAAACGTAAGTGTGAGCATGTGAGACCGCCTGACTTCTTTGAGTCATAGTCGAAATATGCCTGTACGTTCATATCTGTGTGGTCACCGATAATCTTTACTGAGTTCTTGTTTGCACCAACTGTACCGTCAGCACCGAGACCCCAGAACTTACAGCTTGTGATGCCTGCCGGTGTTGTATCCGGATTCTCATCAAGCGGTAATGAAAGGTTTGTAACGTCATCGTTGATACCAACTGTGAAGTGCTTCTTCTCTGTGTTCTTGTATACAGCAACGATACAAGCCGGAGTTGTGTCCTTTGATGCTAAGCCATAACGACCTGCAAAAATCTCAACATCCTTGAATTCGCCTGACTCCTGAAGAGCTGCACATACATCAAGGTATAACGGCTCACCTAATGAACCCGGCTCCTTTGTTCTGTCGAGAACGCTTATCTTCTTAACTGTCTTAGGAATTGCAGCTAAGAGGTGCTTTGAGCTGAACGGACGGTATAATCTTACTGCGATGAAACCAACCTTCTGTCCCTGTGCGTTGAGGTAATCAACTGTTTCCTTGATTGTGTCACATACTGAACCCATAGCAATGATAATCTGCTCTGCGTCCGGTGCACCGTAATAGTTAAATAACTGATAGTTTGTGCCTATCTCTGCATTAACCTTATCCATATACTTCTGGCATACGTCCGGAACTGCATCGTAAACTGAGTTACAAGCCTCTCTTGCCTGGAAGAATACGTCACCGTTCTGTGCTGTACCTCTCTGTGCCGGATGCTCCGGATTTAATGAACTGTGTCTGAACTCGTTTAATGCATCCCAGTTCACCATCTTTGCGAGCTGCTCGTTATCCCAGCATTCTACCTTCTGGTACTCGTGTGATGTTCTGAAACCGTCAAAGAAGTGTAAGAACGGAATCTTGCCTTCGATTGCTGCTAAATGTGCAACTGCACCCAAATCCATTGCCTCCTGCGGATTTGTTGATGCGAGCATCGCAAAACCTGTCTGGCGGCAAGCCATTACGTCTGAGTGGTCACCAAAGATTGAAAGTGCATGTGTAGCAATACATCTTGCTGACACGTTGAATACGCACGGTAACTGCTCGCCGGCAATCTTGTACATATTCGGAATCATAAGAAGAAGTCCCTGTGATGCTGTATAAGTTGTTGTCAGTGCACCTGCTGTAAGTGAGCCATGAACTGTACCTGAAGCACCGGCCTCTGACTGCATCTCTACAACCTTTACAGTATTACCGAAGATATTCTTCTTTCCTGCAGCTGCCCACTTATCTGTGACCTCTGCCATTGTTGATGACGGTGTAATCGGATAGATTGCTGCAACATCTGTAAACGCATATGACGCCCAAGCTGCTGCGTTGTTACCATCCATTGTGTGTTTTACTCTAGCCATCGGATTTGTCCTCCTGTTATTTTAGTTTTATCGTGAAATACTAATCACCATATTACTATATATAATATCACTTTTTCTCACTAAAATCAAGTATTTTTGCGAAAAAAGTTATCAAAATAACTATATTTCTATTCTTGCGGCTGAAAAAATACATAGATTGTCAACAAAATAACAAAATTTACACTATTTGCACT
>JAZQHZ010000281.1:0-2055 GCA_045540855.1 Clostridia bacterium | reverse complement strand
GTGATACACGCCGTCCGATGTATTATCTTGTATTTGCGGGAATTGTGAATGTGGTGCTTAATATTATATTTGTAACACAGTTTCATATGGACGTAGCAGGAGTTGCTCTTGCTACAATTATATCACAGGCGATTTCGGCGGTGCTTATTGTCCGTGCACTTTGCAAGCTTGATAATTCCTGCCGCCTGAGTCTTAAAGAGCTTAAGATTAAACGCAGAGTAATGATGCGAATGGTAAGGATTGGTCTGCCTGCAGGAATTCAAAGTACATTGTTTGCAACATCGAATGTACTTATCCAGTCCTCAATCAACTTCTTCGGCAAAACTGTTATGGCAGGTAACGCCGCAGCCGCAAATATAGAAGGCTTTGTATATGTGGCAATGAATGCTTTTCAGCAGACGGCGATGAGCTTTACAAGTCAGAATTACGGGGCAAAGCGCTTTGACAGAATAAAGAGGGTGTTTGGCTTGTGTATTGGTACTGTGATTGTTGTAGGACTTGTAACAGGCTGGTTGGCTATAATTTTTGGGGATGAACTTTTACCGCTGTATTCTACCGAGACGGGAGTAATAGAATTTGGTATGCGAAGGCTTTTGATGCTATGCGGACCGTACTTCCTTTGCGGTATTATGGATACTGTTGTTGGTGCTATAAGGGGATTCGGAAGAACAATCATACCTATGATAGTATCACTTTTCTGGGCGTGTGCTTTCCGTATAATATGGGTTCTTACGGTATTTGAAAGGCAAAAGGAGCTTGAAATACTGTATATTTCATACCCTATCTCGTGGATATGCACTATAATATTCCAGGTAAGTTATTTTATCTGGCTTTATAACAGGCTGAAAAAGAATGTCAAAACAGAAAATTTATAATCTATTTTCAAAAAAGGGTGGTATTTTTATCCATAATGTGTTATACTAAGATATTATAATGGAAAATTATAGCCTGAAGAATTAAAACTGAAAGGAAAAATCTACTGATGGGATTGTTTGATAAAATTTTTGGCACATATTCAGACCGTGAGCTGAAACGAGTTCGTCCTATTGCTGATAAGGTTATGGCATTGGACGAAGAAATGTCAAAGCTTTCGGACAGTGAGCTGCGTGCAAAAACTGATGAATTTAAGGCAAGACTTTCTGCAGGCGAGACACTTGATGACATATTGCCTGAGGCTTTTGCGGTAATGCGTGAAGCGAGCTGGAGAGTTCTTGGTATGAAGCACTTTTATGTGCAGGTTATAGGTGGTATTATACTTCATCAGGGCAGAATTGCAGAAATGAAAACAGGTGAGGGTAAAACACTTGTATCTACACTTCCTGCATACCTCAATGCACTTGAGGGTAAGGGTGTGCATATTGTAACAGTCAACGATTACCTTGCTAAAAGAGACTCCGAGTGGATGGGAAAGGTATATCGCTTCTTAGGTCTTGAGGTCGGACTCATTATCCACGATATAGACCAGGAGCAGAGAAAGGCGGCATATGCAGCTGACATAACATACGGCACAAATAACGAGCTTGGCTTCGACTATTTGCGTGATAATATGGTAACCTACAAGGAGCAGATGGTTCAAAGAGGACATAACTATGCAGTTGTCGATGAGGTTGACTCGATTTTGATTGACGAGGCTCGTACACCGCTTATTATTTCCGGTATGGGAAGTGCCGCTAATAATCTTTACAAGGATGCAGATGCTTTTGTAAAGAGACTTAAGAGACTTGTTGTAACCGAGGAAGATGATAAGCAGCCCGTAACCGAAGAGGTTGAAGCGGATTACATCGTAGATGAAAAAGCAAAGACTGCTACTCTGACACCGAGAGGTATAGCAAAGGCTGAGCAGGCATTTGGCGTAGAAAACTTAGCAGACCCCGATAATATGAAGCTTCAGCATCATATCAATCAGGCTCTTCACGCAAACGGTGTTATGCACCGCGACAGACAGTACGTTGTAAAAGACGGTCAGGTAATGATTGTTGACGAATTTACCGGACGTATTATGCCGGGAAGACGTTATTCTGACGGCTTGCATCAGGCAATTGAGGCAAAAGAGGG
>JAZQHZ010000280.1:0-9729 GCA_045540855.1 Clostridia bacterium | reverse complement strand
GGTGCCAATATCGGTACAACGGTTACATCGTGGCTTTTGAGTACGGCAGATATTAAAGGCACTGCGACGCTTATAAAGCTTTTTAAGCCCGAATCCTTTACTCCGATTCTTGCGGCGATCGGCTTCATTATGACGATGTCGGCGAAGGATGACAAAAAGAAAAATATCGGAGCGATATTAATCGGCTTTGCAATACTGATGTTCGGTATGAATGCAATGAGTGATTCGGTTGAAGGATTGAAGGACAACAAAACCTTTACAGGACTTCTCACTATGTTCTCAAATCCGGTTATGGGTATTCTTGTAGGTACAATTTTCACTGCAATTATTCAGTCATCATCTGCATCGGTCGGAGTTTTGCAGGCACTGTCGCTTTCATGTATAGTTCCGTATTCAACGGCTATCCCTGTAATTCTGGGACAGAATATCGGCACAACCATTACGCCAATTATTTCAGCAATAAGCGGAAACACTGAATCAAGACGTGTAGCAATGACCTGCCTGTATATAAAGATAGTCGGAGTTGTTGTGGTAGCCGGTATTTTCTATTTGCTTGACAGTGTAATAGATTTTGCTTTTATGGAAAGTGCTGTGGGAGCATTTGAAATTGCAGTAGTACACACGCTGTTTAACATTTTATCAACAATCATTCTTATACCGTTTTGTTCGGCCTTTGAAAAGCTTGCAATACGCACAGTTAAGGGCAAGGAGGAACAGGAGAAGGATGTATTTGGTACACTTGACGAAAGATTCCTTGAGGTTCCGTCATTCGCTATTGAGCAGTGTAAGGAGCTTGTATGCAATATGGCAGACATTTCTCGCGACGCATTTGTAAAGGCATCAAGGCTTCTTGATAAATTTGATGCTGAGGGCTTTAAGGAAGTAGGAGACCTTGAAACAAGCATAGATAAGTACGAGGATAAGACCAGTGCATATCTTGTTAAGGTTGCGGCAAATCAGCTTTCGGCAAAGGAAAGCAAGACTTTGACGGAGCTGTTGCATTACATAGGCGACCTTGAAAGAATTTCAGACCACGCATTGAATATTGCAGAGACTGCAAAGGAAGTGCACGATAAGGATATCAAGTTCTCATCAAAGGCACAGAGCGATATTGCGGTTATCAATAAAGCAGTCACTGAAATACTTGACCTTGCAACGCAGATGCTTGAAAATGATGATATTGAAATTGCGAAAAAGGTCGAGCCTTTGGAGCAGGTTATTGACAGAATAATCAGAAAGACAAGAAACAGTCACGTTTCAAGACTTCGCCAGGGCAATTGCACAATGGAGCTTGGCTTTATTCTTTCAGACCTTCTCACAAACTATGAGCGTGTTGCAGACCACTGCTCAAACCTTGCCGTAAATTTCATAGAAATTACACACGATTCGTTTGAAATTCACGAATATGTTCATCAGCTCAAATCGGGCGAGGGCAAGGATTATATTGAAATGTACGAGGCGTATAAGGATAAGTACAGAATTGAGTCAAAATAATGATAAACAACGGATTAATTCCGTTGTTTATTACTATCGGGAGATTATATTATGAGCATAATAAAAGCAAACGAAAAAAGCCTTAGCTTTGAAATGAGAAATGAAAAAGTTTTAATTGAGGCATACGGAAAGAATTGCATCAGAGTAAGAGGTACTCGAAATATTGTAATTTCAGACGAAAAATGGACCTTGCTCGATGCTCTGGATGATGATAACACCGTAACAGAGCAGACAGACGAAAACAGTGCATACCTTAAAAACGGTGATATTTCAGTAACACTGAGAAAGGTGTGGGGCGGATATCAGCTGATATTTGCCAATAAGGACAGAGAAATTTTAAGAACACGTGACGAGGGCGATGCAATACGCCGCTATCGCCACGTTGAGGGAAACAACTATACAATCAAAGCACTTTTCGATGCAAACGAAGGTGAGCATATCTATGGTCTCGGTCAGGAGCAGTGCCGATATTTTGATAAAAAGGGCTGTACCTCAGAGCTTATCCATTATAACACAAAATCGGCAATTCCGTTTGTGTATTCATCGCTTGGTTACGGATTTTTGTGGAACAACCCGGCAATAGGCAGATGCGAATTTACGAACAATCACACCTTGTGGCTTGCGGAAAGTGCGTATCAGATGGATTATCTGATTTTTACGGGCGATACACCCTCGGATGTTATGTACAAGTATTCACAGCTGACAGGCTTTTCACCCGATATGCCAGAATGGGCAGCTGGCTTCTGGCAGTGCAAGCTGCGTTATGAAAGTCAGGAGGATTTAATGGAGGTTGCAAGGGAATATCATAAGCGGAACATTCCCGTTGATGCGATTGTAATTGATTACTTCCACTGGACAGAGCAGGGTAACTGGGAGTTTGACCCGCAGCTGTGGCCGGATCCGGTAGGGATGTGCAAGGAACTTGAGGAGATGAATATCCGTCCGGTTGTTTCAATATGGCCGACGATAAATCCGAACAGCAGAAACTATGCAAAAATGGACGAGGAAAATATGCTTGTCCGCACTGAAAACGGACAGTACGGAATATTTGATTTCTACGGTCAGCAGACCTTTATCGACCCGACAAATCCAAAAACACGTGAATACGTGTGGGAGCAGGTGAAAAAGACGTATTATTCCTACGGAATAAAAACCTTCTGGCTTGATGAGGCGGAGCCCGAAATCCATCCGCAGGACTTCTCAAATATCCGTTTTTACATCGGAAACGGTGCCCAGACAGCAATGCTATATCCGTACTATTACGCAAAAACCTTCTATGACGGGCTTATAAATGAAGGCGAAACGGAAGTGGTTTCACTCACACGTGCGGCATATCCGGGAAGTCAGAAATTCGGTGCAATTGTGTGGAACGGTGATATTCCCTCAACCTTCAGGGCACTTGAAGAGAGTATTGCATCAGGCTTGTCGATGTCGATGTGCGGAATACCGTGGTGGAACAGTGATATAGGCGGCTTCCATCAGGGTGATATTGAAAGTGACTATTTCAGAGAGCTTATTGTAAGATGGTTCCAATTCGGCTTGTTCTGCCCTGTGATGCGTTTGCACGGTGCAAGAAAGAAGCCTGAAAACTATGTGCCGAGGCATCCGGGTGTTAAGGAAGTAAGCGGCGGTGATAACGAGATATGGTCATTCGGAGAGAGGAATTATCCGATATTAAGGGATCTGATACTGCTTCGTGAGCGGTTAAAGCCATATATATTGGAACAGACAAAACTGGCGGCCCAAAAGGGAACTCCGATAATGCGACCGATGTTCTTTGACAATTACCGTGATGAAGAATGCTACAAGGCAAATGACCAGTATATGTTTGGTCCGGATATTCTTTTCGCTCCGATTTACCGCGAGGGAGAAACTCAAAGAAACGTATACCTTCCGGAGGGCAAATGGATAAGAACAAGTGACAAGCAGGAATATGACGGCGGCAGATATATAAGCTGCAAAGCAGAGCTTGATGAATTTATTGCATTTGTAAAGAAGGGTGCAGGAGTATTGAGTGTATTTTAAATATAAAAAGCAATGAAGAAGCTTCTTCATTGCTTTTTGTGTGTAAAAGCTTCGGAAATTAATGCTTGTTTCAAAAATAAGATTAAATCATCAAATTTCATATATTGCAAATTCATACGTTATGGCTTATACTGTAAATATAAAGAAACGGTATTAAGAATATCGGAGATTAACGAAGAAATAAGGCATCGGGAAAACGGTGTCAACGTATCAGAAGGAAGCTTCGATGAGTGTGCAGACGCTAACATTGTCAAGCTTATCATATGGGAAAAGAATGATATGATATCAAAGCAGATGTTATATTCAGAGGTTAAATAATGTCTGACAGATGCACCGCAAAAGTGATTAGCTTTTGCGGTGCATATTTTATAAACAAATAGAAAGATTGAGGGGAATAGCAGGTTTTCAGATGTAATAAATAAAAAAGTTTGCTTGACACTAAATAAAAAGTGTGCTATATTATTATTTGAAATACAGTGAAAAACGGAGAAGGAAGCTGTGAATGATCTGGATATTAAAATCACAAAATTTGATTCAATAAATCGTAAATTCGGAGTTTTTTCGGATCGCGTAATTCCACCGGTACCGTACGTGTGCGAGAAAAACGACAGAATGTTTTCGAGATTTTTCTATGTAATAAAGGGAAAAATCATATTTGATCGTGGAACAGAGGAAGAGCTTGAGGTTAGTAGTGGAGAGATTGCATATCTTCCGAATGACGTAACATACAGATCCGAGTGGGATATTGCAGAAGAGGGTGAATACATTTCTCTGCACTTTATTCTCGATGAGTTTTATGTTAAATTGCCGGATAAGATATGCATAGTAGCAAACGATCGGCACGGAATATATCTTGAAATATTTTCATATCTTCTTGATGTATGGAATAAGGGTGCATTGGGCTATGAATTTGAAATTTTGTCCGGAATATACAAGGTGATGTATCAGGTGTTTTCAGACGTTACTTATAAAAAAATCAAGAATAAAAACAGTATTATATATAAGGGCATTCTGCATCTTGAGAACCATTATCTTGAGGATATAACAGTCGCGCAGCTTGCATCTATCTGTAATACAAGCGAAGGAAATTTCCGCAGGCTGTTCAGAAAATACAAAAAAATGCCGCCGGTTACATACAGAAACTATCTTCGTATAAAGAAAGCACTTGTACTGCTTGAGACCGGAGAATACAATGTCAGTGAGGCGGCACAGGCGGTAAATATAGATGACATATGCTATTTTCATAAAATGTTTAAACGATTTTTTGGCTGTACGCCAAAGGAATATTTAAAATCAGGTAAATTTAAAAGCTCTGATTCCGATTAACGGAATCAGAGCTTTTTTTTGTATGCACGAATTGTACAATAATTAGTTCATATAATAAATTGTAAAAAATAAGGCTTTAGTCTATAATTAAAATATAAACTGAATAATTTTATGAATGGAGATGTTTATATATGAAAATAGGCGTAGTTGGAGTGGGAAAATTCTCGGATGATTTTATCAGACTGTTTAATATTCACCCGGATATTGATGAGGTGGTGCTTGCAGACCTTGATGAAGAAAGAGTAAAAAAATCAATGGAAAAGCATCACATTAAGAGAAGCTTTTCATCGTTTGACGATATGCTTGATAATGCACCGGAGCTTGATGCGGTTGCAATCTTTACACAGAGACATTTACACGGTCCGATGATTATTGAAGCATTAAAGAGAGGCAAGCACGTTTACAGTGCAGTACCGATTGGCTGTACGATTGAGGAAATAAAGGAGATTGTAGAGCTTGTAAAGAAAACAGGACTTACATATATGATGGGTGAAACCTGCTATTATTATCCGTGTGCTATTTACTGTCGTGAAAAGTACAAGTCAGGTGAAATGGGTAAATTTGTATATGGTGAATCGCAGTATTATCACGATATATGTGAAATGTACGATGATTTCAAGCGCTCGGGCGGCGATAAGTGGCAGAGAGTTGCAGGCATTCCGCCGATGTTCTATCCGACACACTCAATATCAATGATTTTCTCGGCAATTGGCGAGTATGCAACAAAGGTATCCTGTATGGGACTTCGTGACACTCACGAGGATAACATCTATGGTGAGGAAAAGAATAACTGGTCAAATCCGTTCAGTAATGAAACGGCACTTTTCCAGATGTCAGGCGGTGGAGTGGTACGTATAAATGAGTTCAGACGTGTAGGTATCAATAAGCCGTCATCATATATAACCTGCTTCTACGGCGATAAGGGTGCATATGAGTGCTCGGTTACAAACCATTCATTCCAGAAGGGTGTAGCAAGCGGAGAAGAGCCGTATATTGAAGATGTAGGTTCACTTGTTAATACAATAGAGTATAATGAGGATTTAAAGAACGGCAAAATAGATATGGCTCACGATCCGATTTCAGTGAAGTACATAGAAGGCTTTGCGGCAATTCAGGACAGAAGCAGACTTCCTAAGACGATGAGAAATACGCCGAAGTTCTCACACTATAATTCACATCCGTTCCTGGTTGATGATTTCGTACGTGCGGCAACATCGGGTAAGCTGCCTCCGAATAATGCATGGGACAGTGCAAGATATATGATTCCGGGACTTGTAGCTCACGAGTCAGCCCTAAGAGGCGGCGAGCTTCTGGAGATTCCGGACTTAGGAGATGCACCGGCAGATTGGGAAAGACTTACATATGAATTAAAAGATAATTATGAGGATATGAGCAGATATTATGAAGTTGAGTGTATGCGTTGATATGATGTTTTCGTACTGCGATTTTTATGAGCGTTTTGCGGAAGTAAAAAAATGCGGTATAAACACAATAGAGTTCTGGAAATGGACAAATAAGGATATTGAAAAAATTACAGACAGTAAAATGGATGTGTCAATATTTAATATTGACTCTTCAGACGAGCAGCTTTCCTATGATTTATCGAGAGGTATTTTAAACGATGGCAGAGTTGACGATTTTCTAAAGGCATTGGAGGAAAGTATTCCGGTATATAAGCAGCTTAATGCAAAGGCTATGATTGTTCTTATAGGCGAGAATAAGGAATACAACGAAGAGAATGTTTTGAAATGCCTTATGGCGGCAAAGCCGGTTGTTGAAAAAGAGGGAGTAACGCTCATTATTGAGCCGTTAAATAATATTGATCGCAGCGGATATTCAATGCCATATACAAAGCCGGTGTTTGAGCTTCTCAGAAAGGTAGGAAGTCCGAATATTAAAATGCTATATGATATTTATCATCAGAATATGATGGGCGATTTTTCTCTTGCAGAAGTACGAAAAAATATAGATATTATAGGACATTTTCACGTGGCGGATGCTCCGGGAAGGCACGAGCCGGGAACAGGAAAAGTTGATTATGTGTATATAATCAGTGAGATTAACAAGCTTGAGTACGACGGATATATAGGACTTGAATACAGAGCGACTAAGCCGGACGGTGAAACCCTGGGCTTTATAGAGGAGATTAAAAATGTTTAAGGTATGTATAATAAGCTGTGGAATGATTGCTAACAGTGCACATATTCCTGCATATAAAGCGTTTCCGGCGGATTATGAAATAATTGGTGTGTGCGATGTGAATGAAGAAGCAGCACAGGATACTGCAAAAAGACACGGTATAGAAAATTATTATACAGATGCTCAAAGGATGCTTGTTGAATTAAAGCCCGATGTGGTATCAGTGTGTACGCCGAACTGTTTCCATAAGGAATATACGCTTATGGCGCTTCGTAACGGAGCTAATGTTTTGTGCGAAAAGCCGCTTGCGTTTACTAAAAAGGATGCACAGGAAATGTTTGATTGTGCAAAAGAAAATGGAAAGCTTCTTATGGCGTGTCAGAGTATGAGATATACGCCTGACAGACTTGCCGCAAAGAAGTATATTGAAGAAAACGGAATGGATGAAATCTATTACGGAGAATTTTCAAGAATACGCAGGCGAGGCATACCTACGTGGGGTAGCTTCCATATGAAGAAGATAAGCTGTGGCGGTGCATTTGTAGATATTGGTGTTCATATGCTTGATGCACTGGTCTGGCTTATGGGAAATCCGGAGATTAAGTCTGTAAATGCAGTAACAATGCAGAATCATAAGAATGAAATTGGTTCTTTAAAGGGTAGTGGTGCATTGACCGGCGAGGTGCACAACCAAAGAGAATTCAACCCGGATGAAATGGATGTTGAGGATTTCTCGTGTGGAATGCTTACGTTTAAAAACGGTGCGAAAATCAGTTTTAAAGTAGCGTGGGCGGCAAATATGCCGGAAAGCTCGGATATAAGGCTCGTAAGCCGAAAGGCGGGAATTGATTTGCCGGCGTGCAAAGTATATTTCGATGAAAATGGTGAGAAAACACTAAAAACAGAAGCGTGTCCATATGACACACCATTTCCCGGACATATTTATATAGCAGATAATTTACGCAAGGTATTAAAAGGTGAAGCAGCGGCTGATATTAAGCCTGAAGAAACTATAAATGTCGCTTGTATATTGGAGATGTTTTATAAATCGGCACAGTTAAAACGTGAAGTCAATATAGAAGAGCTTGCTGAATAAAGAAATGATGTAAGCAGTATCTATAAAGATGCTGCTTACTGTGTATTTGAATGAGGAGTAAAAAATGATTAGAGCAGTTATAATAGGATTTTCACATATGCACGTAAATGAGGTTGCATTATATATAAGTGAGCAGGCTATGTTTGAGCTTGTCGGTGCAGCTGATGTTAAATCAACTGTGAATGAAATACCGCCGCTTCGATATACTCCGAAGTGGAATATGGAAAATGTGAAAAATAATTATTGTCAGGTTATTTATGATGATTATAAAAAGATGTTGGATGAATTAAAGCCGGATATGGCATTTATTTTATCAGAGAATGTACAAAAACCGGAAATAGTTTACGAGTGTGCAAAGCGAGGCATAAATGTATGTATTGAAAAGCCGATTGCCATAAGCTATGAAGAGGCGAAAAAAATCAAGGCGGCCGTAGAAGAATACAAGATTAATGCAGTGGTCAACTGGCCGGTTGTATGGCGTGAGTATGTACACAGAATGAAGAATGCGCTTGATATGAAGCTTGTAGGTGAACCGTTAAAGCTCAGATACATAAACGGTCATACAGGACCTTTAGGTAAGGGTGCAAAACACAGAGGCGTAAGTGAAAACGCAGAGGAAATGACCGACGAACAGCGTTCACAGACCTGGTGGCACAAAATAGCCAACGGCGGAGGCGTATTCCTTGATATCAGCTGTTACGGATGCCTGTTCTCAAAATGGTTGCTCGGAGACGGTGAGAGAAGTGCAATAGCATACGGCATGAACCTTAATACTCCGTTTGGTGATACAGAGGATAACTTTGCAGGAATAATTAAATACGACAATAAAATGTCTGTTATTGAAGGTACGTGGACAACACCGAGAGCAGTTATCCCGTCAGGACCGATGGTTATATGCAGTGAAGGTGTTGTAATGTGTACGGGCGGTGCGGAGAATGCACCTGACGTTAAGGCATTTGATATGTACGGAAACGAGATTGAGATTCCTGATATTGATTTTGGCGTGAAATACAAAAATATGCCGGAGCATTATGCAAACCATATTGCAACAGGTGAGCCGATACATGATATGCTTACGCTTGATACCAATATGGAGGTAATGGCAATTATGGATGCTATTATCAGAAGCTCGGAAAGTGGAAAAGAGGAGAAAATCGGTGAATAAAGGTGTTATTGCCGACATTCAAAGGGCATCACTGCACGATGGATACGGAATACGAACAACGGTGTTTTTTAAAGGGTGTCCTTTAAAGTGCCAATGGTGCCATAATCCCGAATGTATTTCGTTTGAAAAAGAAATTCTGTATTATCCTGAAAAATGTATCAGATGCGGCAGATGCGATGAAGGCTGCTTTGCAGGAGCAAGGGTAGTGTGCGGTAAGGAATACGGTGCAGATGAATTGCTTGATGTGATTTTGCTTGATAAGATGTATTTTGATAAGGATGGCGGAGTTACTTTTTCGGGTGGTGAGCCGCTGGCACAGAAAGAGTTTTTGAAAGAAATCATCGCAAAGTGCAAAGAGAAAAATATCAGCTGTGCGATAGAATCATCAATGATATATTTTGATGAAGATGTGTTTTCAGAAGTTGATTTTGTGATGGCGGACTTGAAAATATGGGACACGAAAACACACGAACAATATACGGGG
>JAZQHZ010000279.1:0-7685 GCA_045540855.1 Clostridia bacterium | reverse complement strand
ACATTTGATTGACTGAACAGCATTCCATTCGTCAGTTATATTCAGTGTGGCAGTCGTTCCCTCCGGAACTGTATAATTGAATGTAACAGAATTTGCAATGTTTTCATGTGCTGCTCTATTAAATATCACTCTTCCATTGCTTTCAACCTTAATTGGAGCTCTGTCATTGGAAAGTGATAAAGTGATCTTATATGTCCTACCTTGGATTAACTGCTTTGTTGTATTATTATTGTTGTACTGTCCGAAATAAAAATCTACTGCACAATATTGAATTGGTTTCTCGGTCGGTTTCGACGTAGGTGTCGGCGTAGGTGTCGGCGTAGGAGTAGGTGTCGGTGTCGGCGTAGGTGTTGCTGTAGGAGCCGGAGTCGGTGTCGGAAGTGCACTTACATATTCAAATGTCCACTTCTGATTGTTTCCGCCACTGTATCCCCACTGCTGTACGTTTGCACCGCTTGATGTTGAAGCATCTGCCACATCAAGACCCGAGCCGCCGTTTGTTGACTTTGTAAGAATTGCATATGTTCCGTCTGAATTCTTATCAATGATAAAGCTCTGAGCATCACTGTATGTGTTTTCCCAAATCTGAATATTTGTACCGTTTGCAGTGCTTCCGTTTGCAAGGTCGAGCAAGTATGTATAACCGTCGCCAAGCATTGAATAAAGCTTGTAGCTGCCATCGCCGTTTGAAACCAGCTTCCAGTGCTGCCAGTTACCGCCGCCATAGCCCCACTGCTGTACATTTGTGCCGTTCGCAGCCGTTGCACCTACTACGTCAAGGCTGAGTCCGCTGTTTACATTCTTAATTGCATAAATGCCTTCTGAAAGGTCGCAATATGCTGCTTCTGTGATTTCAAGACCGTTGATATAACCGCCGTATGACTTTGAGCCCATATTGATTGCTATATCAAGTGTGCCGTCCTCTACATTTACTGTTGTTGAATATGTTGCGGCATCTGTTGAATAGAGATTGCCTGATTCTGTACCTTCTATATTGTAGCTTGTGCCAAAGCCTGTGTTCCAGCTTCCGTAGTGAATCTTTACGTTATATGCACCAACCGGAAGGTCTGCCTTGAAGGTTGTTACACCCTGTACCTGGTCTGCATATAAATTCTCATAGCCTGACGGGATATTGCCCGGTGAACGTGTCATATCTGACTGCGAGCCTGTGAAGCCATAGCCTGTGAGCGGTGAATATACTGTTTCTGCCGGAACTGCTGTGTAGCTGCTCTGAGTTGCACCGTTACCGAAGTCAAAGTAATACTTATACTCCGGAGCCTCATAAATTTCAAGACCGTTGATATAGCCGCCATATGCCTTTGCACCCTTTGCAATGCCTATGTCAAGTGTACCGTCTGATACTGTTACTCTTGTTGAGTATGTAGCAGCATCTGTTGAGTAGAGATTACCCGAATCCTTGCCCTCTACATTGTAACGTGTGCCAAAGCTTGTGTTCCAGCTTCCGTAATGGATATTGACAATGTAATCGCCGTTTGAAAGGTCAACCTTGAAGGTTGTTTCGCCCTGAATCTGGTCTGCGTGTACATTCTCATAGCCTGACGGAATGTTGTACGGTGCACGTGTCATTGCACTCTGCGAGCCCGTAAAGCCGTAGCCTGTTGATGATGAGTATGCAGTTGAAGCAGTTACGCCTGTGAAGCCGCTTTCAACACTGCCATCACCGAAATCGTACTTATACTTGTTTACTGTTGTTGTATTTCCCGAAAGGTCCGGGTTTGTTGTTGTCATCTTTGTATAGAGATACTTCGGGCTAAGATAATTTGCACCCGAAACAAGCGATGCACTACCGATGTAATAGCTTGTATGCGGCGGCTGGTTATATGCAACGTTTTCTGTTGCAACATTACTTCTGTACTGACCGTCGTGCATAAGTGTAGTGAGCTTATAATCTGTATAGAGTGATGAAATATAGATTCTGATTACGTTGCCGTAGCCCGAAATCATTTCCTCTCTCCAGTCACCTAAAATATCTGCACTGAGACCGATATTCTTCTTTGTTGAGTTGTTTGTGTTGATATCTGCATATGTATTTGAACCGAAACAGAAACGGCTTGTGCTGCCTGATGAAGCATCGAACTTGCCTATCATATTACCGTCGCTCACTTCTCTTGCAAGGTCGCCGTCCCAGTAAACGAGCGAGTTAACCCATGACGGTCTGTTTGAGCTTATGATATCGCCTGTTGTGCCGTATGAATTATAATTTGCAGTTGTCCAGCCGAGTGCAAGTGCGTTTGAATGTGACTTTGCATAGTCATCGTCAACATTTGCCATAACACCTCTGCCTGTATCCGAGCTTGATGCAATACCGAATATATGAACACCTGACTTTGCGTACCAGAGGTCACCGCCGTAGTTCTTATAGCCTGCTGATTCCTCGTGTACCTGGAATACCTCTATATTACCATCGTTATTGAAGTCGTTTACGTGAATTGCATCACCGTGACCTAAGCCTGTGCGTGATAATACTGTACCGTCGTGGTCAAGAACCGCTGAACCGTATACGATTTCATCATATCCGTCATTGTCTGCGTCTGTTACTGACAGATTGTGGTTACCCTGTCCGTAAAGTGATGATGAGCCGCTTGATGTGCCCTGGTGGTAGAATCTCTGTGTGAGGTTACTTCCGTCCCAGTCAAAGGCTACAACATATGCCTTTGTGTAATAGCCTCGGCACATTACAACACTCGGAAGAAGGTTGCCGCTTGCATCCTTGTTACCGAAATAGCCTACTGCCGCTAAGAAACGGTTACCTCTGTTTCCGTAGCTGTCGCCCCATGATGAGGTTACGTTATAGCCCGGAACGTAGTCGATTGTCTGTAAAGCCTCGCCCGTCTTACCTGAGAATACTGTTAAATATTCCGGTGTGCCGCCGAGAACTGAGCCCTTACTGCTTCCCGATGTCTTTCTGTAATCTGCTGTGTTGTCTGTATTTCTTATAGTTGAAGTGTTACCTGCCGCACTTACATAATTACCGTTACCGTCCTTTGAGCCCGGTGCCGTTTTCATAACTAATTCTGCATAGCCGTCTGCATTGAGGTCGTATGCGATGAACTGTGTATAGTGTGCACCTGCTCTTATGTTGCAGCCTAAGTTAATCGGCTGGCTCCAGAGCATTGTACCGTCAAGCTCATAGCACGAGAAAAGTACATTTCCTGTATAGCCTGCAACTGAGTTATCCTGCGAATTTGACGGATCCCACTTAACAATAATTTCGTACTGACCGTCGTTATCCACGTCCGCTACACTCATATCGTTTGCACTGTATGTATATGTTCCTGCCTTCGAATCCGTAACACTTGCCGGAACGCTTACAGGAATATCAATATAGCCGTAGCTGTTAATTTCACTTGATGAATTACTTTCGTTTCCGTAATTCATTGTGATTTTCTTTGTCTGACCGTTTACAACCACTGTATTAGCCGGCAAATCCGTACTTGCAATTGACTGCCCTGCTCTTACTACGTGATATGTTGCTGATGTATCCGAGCCGTTCTTGTTTGATGTATCAACATAGTTTGTGGCATTTACATTTGACGCAATCCTTGAACCGTTCTTATACACGTCAAACTTGGTTGATGCAAGATCCTCAGTACCTGTAAGTCTCCAGCTTAAATACATTCCCGAGCTTCCGTCCTCTGTATAGCTCTTCGGAATTGCAACAAGACCTCTGTCAAGATATTCCATCACACGTGTATATCTTGTCTGTGCTGCCATTACGCTCGGTGGCATCATTCCCACTGAAAGTGCCAGTGCCGTAATGGCTGATAAAAGCTTCTTTCCCTTCTTCATACAATTACCCTCCTGAAAGAATTTTTTATATTTTAAACCGCTGTGTTTCTTCCTTCAAATTTTCAGCGGTTAATTTACAATCCGTTCCATTTTTATATTTTAGATATATTTACAGTTTTTTTGCCACTTTGAATTTTCTTTTTGTTTATTTAGTACATATTATATTATAAAACCGACGAAAAATCAATCTTACTTGCTATATTTTTCTACGTTTCTCACAAGTTCTCAAAATATCCTTAGTTTTTTATTGATAATTCAACTTTTTCAGGATATTTTGTACTTTTCCGGATTTTTCCACTTAAAAACGGATTTTAAACAACTCAAAGGCACACCTTTTATTCTTCATCTTTTTACCAATTTATGAACATTGCTTTAAAAATCATTAAATTTTCACTTAATTTTTATATATTTTGTTGACTTAATTGAGGATAAATGCTATAATTAAGATAGAAATACAATATCTGTCAGGAATGATTATTATGCTTAAAAAGGCTATTTTCGATATGGACGGGCTGATTTTCGATTCAGAGCGTCTGTTTATGAGGTGCTTGTCTGAGATAGCACAAAAACAGGGATATACTATCACAGAGGAAATATATTCCCATACGCTCGGACTGTCATATAAGGATTGCGAGACGTATATGAAATCCGTTTACGGCGAGGGCTATCCCTTTAAAGAGAACTCTGCCGCCGCCCGCAGTGCAATGGCAGTGCTTGCTGAATCAGGGCTTCCCGTAAAGGACGGAATAAGGGAATTGCTTGAATATTTATATAGGAATAAAGTCGAATGTGTGGTTGCATCATCGAGCGAAACAAAATACATCCGCAGCTATCTTGAGAGTGCCGGGCTTTTACAGTATTTTACAGAACTCACAGGCGGAGAGACCGTCACTCATTCCAAGCCGGAGCCGGATATTTTTATCAAGGCACTCGGCGATACACCCAAGGAAAACGCAGTGATTTTTGAGGACAGCGAGAACGGACTTATCGCCGCACAGCGTGCCGGGATAAGTGCAATCTGTATTCCGGATATGAAATTGCCGTCTGAAGAGGTGTTATCAGGTGTATTTGCCTGCGTAGAAAATGCACACGAGGTAATAAAACTGGAGGGTTTATTATGAATAACGAGTTATCGCCGCAGGAATTTTACGGTGAAAAGCTTATTTACCTTGAAGGAGCAATAATTGAGCTCACTTCAAGACTTGATATAATACGAAAATTCAAAATTGCAAACAGTGACCGTGACCCGATTGAGCATTACACATCCCGTATCAAGTCGCCTGCAAGTATGAAGGAAAAGCTTCGCCGACGTGGGTTTGAGGAATCGCTTGACGCAGTTTTCGGCAACATCTATGATGCCGCCGGCATACGTGTAATCTGCACTTATATTGACGACGTGTACACAGTTGCAAATATGCTGATGAGCCAGGAGGATATCGAGGTTGTCGCAGTCAAGGACTATATAAAAAAGCCGAAGGAAAACGGATACAGAAGCTATCATATCATTGTGAAGCTTCCGCTTCACGTGGGTGCGGACACAGTCGAGGTATATGCCGAAATTCAGCTTCGCACGATGTCTATGGATTTCTGGGCAAGCCTTGAGCACAAACTCAAATACAAACAGGATATCCCGAACGCCGCATTAATTGCAAAGGAGCTTCGCCGTTTTGCAAACGAGCTTGCTTCAACCGAAATGAACTTCCAGGCGATTCGTGATATGATAGACGGGAAAACAGATTTTTAAAGAAAGGATACTGCTATGAAATTATTAATTGCAGATGACGAGAAGGAGCTTGCACGTGCAATTTCCGTTGTATTGGAGCACAGCGGCTATGAGGTGGACACTGCACACGACGGTGAAATGGCAATTGAAATGCTCACCAACGAAAGCTATGATGCATATATCCTTGACATTATGATGCCAAATAAAAACGGTATTGAGGTGCTTGAGTATATACGCTCCAACGGCATAAATTCGCCTGTCATAATGCTCAGTGCCAAGGCGGAAATTGACGACCGCATCAACGGGCTTGATGCAGGTGCAAACGATTATATGACAAAGCCGTTTGCAATGGGCGAGCTGCTCGCACGCATACGTGCCGCAACACGCAACATAGAAACTGCCGCACCTTCGCTTGTTAAATTCAGCAATTTCACACTTAACAAGGATACCTTTGAAATCAGCACAGAGACCTCGTCCTTTATTCTGGGAAATCTTGAATTTGATATTTTATCAATGCTGATTGGTGCAAAGGGACGTGAAATTGAAGCAGAACGGTTCATTGAAAAGCTATGGGATAACGACGGAGATGTCGCAGAGCTGAGGCTTTACATATCGTATCTGAGGAAAAAGCTTGAGGCACTTGATGCGAATGCGGTTATCACAAAATCCGCCTACGATACATACAAGCTTGAGGTTAAGGAGTGATTATATGGTATCTAAATTCAGACGAAAGCTTATAATTGTCACAACCCTTGCGGTTGTATTTGTAATGACGATTATTTTTGCTATGATTAATCTTATAAATTATTCACAGATAACCTCAAGTGCAGATAAAATGCTCACTCTAATCGCAGAGAACAAGGGCACCGTTCCGGCACCGCCGCCGGAGGCTCCGGAGCGTGACACAATCCAGAGCCAGCTCACTGAGGAAAGCCAGTATCAGACGAGATACTGCATTGTACAGCTGAATAAAAATAACGAAATCATTGACGTGAACACTTCGCATATTGCGGCGATAAGCGATACAGAAGCATCGGGCTATGCCCTGGAAATTCTGTCCGCCGATTCGCAAAGCGGGTATAAGGAGGCTTATCGCTACAAGGTAGTGCCAACTGATTTCGGAAGGATTGTGATTTTCCTCGATTGCAGTATGCAGCTTGACTCATTTTTCTCTATGATGGCAATTTCGGGAATGATAGCAATTATGTGCAGCTTTGCAATTTTCCTTGTTATTTTTATGTTCTCCAAGCGATTCATCCGCCCGATGGTGGATAACATCGAAAAGCAGAAGCGTTTTATCACCGATGCAGGTCACGAGCTTAAAACACCTCTTGCAATCATCAATGCAAATGTAGAGGTAATGGAGCTTATGAGCGGCAAAAACGAATGGACGGACAGTATAAAAAATCAGGTCACCCGTCTGGACCAGCTTGTAAAAAGTATGCTGTTGCTTGCAAAAATGGAGGAAAATACGCTTACTCCGGTATTCGTGGATTTCGATTTAACAAAGGCATTTACCGAAATCACAGAGCCGTTTGAAATAATGGCACAGCAGCAGGACAAAAAGCTGACAATACGTGCACAGGAAAACATAAGGATGTACGGCGATGAATCCGCCATACGCAACCTCATTTCAATCCTTGTCGACAATGCAATCAAATATTGCACCACTGACGGAATAATCGAGGCAACTCTCCGCCGTGACGGCAAGGCACTGAAAATCAAGGTGCGAAACAGTGCAGATTCGGAAAATAATGATAATCTCAACCGTCTGTTTGACCGTTTTTACCGTTCGGATTCGTCACGCTCAAGGGAAAGCGGCGGCTTCGGAATAGGGCTTTCAATGGCACAGACAATTGTGGATTCGCACAAGGGTAAAATAAGTGCCCAGCGTGAAGCAGGCGGATATGTGAGCTTTAATGTGTTGTTTAAAAATCAGCAGAATTCTTCTGCAAGACAGAAAAAGAATTAAAGGTAATAGCAAAGCGATTTTAAAAAATCGCTTTGCTATTTTTTGCGATAAATTTGGGTTTGTAGGGATGTTGTTAATGCAGTGCATCGGGACTTTGTCCCCTGCTTATGCAGTGCTTATTGTTATGCAGTTGACACCCCTACTTACTTTTCTACCTACAGCAGTAGAAAAGTAAGCAAA
>JAZQHZ010000278.1:0-12502 GCA_045540855.1 Clostridia bacterium | reverse complement strand
AACGACAAAATCTGATTATAGCTTTCCCATTCAGCCTTCGTCTGCGGTGCACGTGCAACTAAGCCTGTAAGCTCGGTTGATGAAACGGCTTCCATTTCATTGAGTAGCTCAAAACGTTCAGGTGTCATAATATCCTTTTGCGGATGACGTTCATTTTTCTTCATAGCTTCATTTTCCTTTCTGGATTTTGTATTATTATTGTCTGCAATAATGTGAATAATATAATTGACAAAAAAATGTCTCAATGGTATAATAATCACAATAAAGGAAAAAAATCCTTGCGGATTTTTTATTTATGTGATTATTGTACCGGTGTGAAGCAAAACCTACACGGTTTTGCACTTATGGTATAATATATCTTAGGAAAATATTGTCATTCAAAAGGAGAAAAAGGTGAAAAGACTTTTATCATATTTAAAGCCATATAAGCTTGAATGTGTTTTGGGACCGCTTTTTAAGCTGCTTGAAGCATCGTTCGAGCTGCTTGTGCCGCTTGTTATGGCGGCAATTATTGACGTAGGAATAAACGGCGGCGGAGGAAAGGGCTATATCGTAAAAATGTGCGGAGTGCTTATTGCGTTAGGTCTTATCGGAATGCTCTGCTCGTTTACTGCACAGTTCTTTGCGGCAAAGGCGGCAGTGGGCTTTGCGGCGGATTTACGTCACGCACTGTTTAAGCATTTGCAAAAGCTGTCATTTACCGAAATAGATTCAATCGGCACATCAACAATGATTACACGTATGACATCAGACGTGAATCAGCTCCAGAACGGAGTGAATCTCACTTTACGACTGCTTCTGCGTTCGCCGTTCGTAGTGCTTGGCTCAATGGTGATGGCATTTATTGTTGATGCAAAGGCGGCATTGGTATTTGTGGTGGTAATTCCAATCCTTACAGCGATAGTGTTCGGAATAATGTATTTTACAATGCCGATTTACAAGCGTGCCCAGAAGGCACTTGAGGCGGTAGTGAAAAGCACACGTGAAAACCTTGGCGGCGTACGTGTGATAAGGGCATTCTGCAAGGAATACAGTGAAACAGAGGAATTTAATGAGCATAACGAGGCACTCACAGATATTCAGAAATATGTGGGAAAAATCTCGGCACTGATGAATCCGGTTACCTATGTGATAATGAACATAGCTGTAATTGCCTTGATTTACGTGGGTGCATTAAGGGTTGAAGGCGGAATAATATTACAGGGCGCAGTTGTGGCACTTTATAACTATACCGCACAGATTCTTGTTGAGCTGGTAAAGCTTGCGAATATGATAATTTCACTCACAAAAGCGATTGCAAGCGGAAACAGAGTGGGTGACGTGCTTGCAGAGCAGTCAAGCCTTGTGAGCGGTGATGCTAAAAACAGCGGAAAAGGCAGTGTGGAATTTAAAAATGCCTCACTTATGTATAAGGGAAGCAAGGAGGCGGCACTTGAAAAAATCACATTCACTGCAAATCCGGGTGATACAATAGGAATTATCGGCGGTACGGGCTCAGGCAAAACCTCGCTTGTGCATATGATACCCCGTTTTTATGAGGCGGCTTCGGGTGAGGTTAGTGTTGACGGAGTAAACGTCAACGATTACGATATTGAAACACTTCGTGAAAAAATCGGAATAGTAATGCAGAAGGCAGTGCTTTTCAAGGGCACAATCCGTGAAAATATCCGTTGGGGCAAAAATGATGCGACAGATGAAGAAATCAATAAAGCACTTGGGCTTGCACAGGCGAAGGAGATTGTTGATTCTAAAGAGGGCGGTCTTGACTATATGATAGAGCAGGGCGGCAAGAATCTTTCGGGCGGTCAGCGTCAGCGAATGACTATTGCAAGGGCACTCGTGAAAAAGCCTGAAATCCTTATCCTTGACGACAGTGCATCCGCACTTGACTTTGCAACGGATGCAAACTTAAGAAGTGCAATCCGCAATATGGAAAACGCACCTACTACCTTTATAGTGTCACAGCGCGCGGCATCGGTTATGTATGCGGATAAAATCATCGTGCTTGATGACGGAAATGCAGTGGGCATAGGCACGCACGACGAGCTTTTATCAACGTGTCCGCAGTATAGCGAAATATACTACTCACAGTTCCCGAAGGAGGTGAGTGCGTAATGAAGGCGAATTTTGAAACGATTAAAAAGGTATGGCGATATATCAGAAAATATCAGCTTCAGCTTGTTATTTCAATTATCCTGGCTGCAATTACAGTCGGACTCACTCTTTACGTACCAATCCTTGCAGGACGTGCAATTGACTGCATAGTCAGTGCGGGTAATGTGGATTTTGGTGCTATATCTGAAATACTTATAACAATTGCAGTTGTAATAGTAATAACCGCAATAGTGCAGTGGATAATGAATGCGGTAAATAACCGTATCACGTATAACGTAATCCGTGATATACGAAAGGAAGCATTTGCCAAAATTCAGAAGCTGCCGTTAAAGTATATCGACTCGCACTCCTACGGTGAGACCGTAAGCAGAATTATTGCAGACGTTGACCAGTTCGCAGACGGGCTTTTAATGGGCTTCACACAGTTTTTTACCGGTGTTGTGACTATTCTGGGCACGCTCATATTTATGGTACTTTTGCACTGGCAGATAACGATTGTGGTGCTTGTTATAACTCCGCTTTCGCTCGTGGTGGCGGATTTCATTGCAAAGAAAACTCACTCGATGTTTAAGCTGCAATCCGAAACAAGAGGCGAGCAGACTGCATTTATTGAAGAAATAATCGGTAATCAGAAGGTGGTTCAGGCATATGCACACGAGGATGAGTCGCTTGAAAAATTCGATGAGATAAACACAAGACTTCAGAAGGCATCGCTTCGTGCAACGTATTTCTCATCGCTCACAAATCCGGGCACGAGATTTGTAAACAACGTAATGTACGCAGTGGTTGGACTTGCAGGTGCGTTTGTAGTGCTTGGCGGAGGCGGACTGACGGTAGGCGGACTGACGAGCTTTTTAAGCTATGCAAATCAGTACACAAAGCCGTTTAACGAGATTTCGGGAGTTATAACCGAGCTGCAGAACGCCCTGACCTGTGCAGCAAGAGTAATTGAGCTTATTGAAGAGGAGGAAATTACTCCGGACAGCGAAAATGAGCTTTGTGAGGTTAAGGGCGAGGTGGAAATTAATAACGTCAATTTCTCATATACACCTGATAAGGAACTTATAAGGAATTTCAATCTTGCAGTGAAACCGGGCGAAAGAGTGGCGATTGTAGGGCCTACGGGCTGCGGCAAGACTACAATGATAAACCTGCTTATGCGTTTCTATGACGTGAACAGCGGCGAAATTAGGGTTGACGGCAATGACATAATGGACGTAAGCCGCAAGAGCATCAGAAAGAATTACGGAATGGTATTGCAGGATACGTGGCTCAAGGCAGGTACGATACGTGAAAATATCGCAATGGGTAAGCCGGAGGCGACGGATGAAGAGATAAAGCGTGCGGCGATTGCATCGCATGCACACAGCTTTATAAGACGTCTTAGCGACGGCTATGACACTGTAATAGGCGAGGATGGCGGACGTCTTTCGCAGGGGCAAAAGCAGCTTTTGTGCATTGCAAGGGTGATGCTTTGTCTGCCGCCGATGCTGATACTTGACGAGGCAACCTCAAGCATAGATACAAGAACGGAAATGCAGATTCAGAAGGCGTTTGCGGAAATGATGCAGGGAAGAACAAGCTTTATCGTCGCACACAGACTTTCAACCATACGTGAAGCGGATGTGATTCTGGTAATGCGTGACGGACAGGTTATAGAGCAGGGAAATCACGAAAGCCTTATGGAAAAGAATGGCTTTTATGCGGAGCTTTATAACAGTCAGTGGAGGAACTAAATGGCATTATATACGATTTCAGACCTTCATCTGCCGCTTGGGATTGACAAGCCCATGAACATCTTCGGCTCAGCGTGGGACAACTATGTGGAACGGCTTGGTGATAATTGGCAGAGTGTGATAAAGGAAAATGATACGGTGGTTCTGCCGGGCGATTTCTCGTGGGCGACGTATCTGGAGCAGAGTGTCAGGGATTTTGAGTTTTTGAATAAATTAAACGGTAAAAAGATACTTTCAAAAGGAAATCACGACTACTGGTGGACTACGATGGCGAAGCTCACAAGGTTTGTAGAGCAGCAGGGCTTTAAGAATATTGAGTTCATGCAGAATAATTCGTTTAAGTATGAGAACACTGGAATCTGCGGCAGTCGCGGCTGGATTCATCCTACGTGGGACGGATTTGGCGAAGAGGATCAAAAAATATATGACCGTGAAATAATACGTGCAGAGCTTGCCTTAAAGAGCGTGGGAGATTGCGACGATATAATATTTTTCAATCATTATCCCATACGCTCAAGCAAGCTGGAGGAAAATGAAATGACAAAGCTTCTGTCAGCCTACGGAGTAAAGGACGTGGTGTACGGTCATCTGCACGGTATGGCACATAAATACGCAGTGACGGGCGAGCATAACGGGATAAGCTATCATCTTGTCAGTGCGGATTATCTGAAATTTGAACCTGAATTATTGAGGGAATAGACTATGAAAAAGGGACTTAATGCGGCACAATTAAAGCTCATTGCAATAATTGCAATGGTGTTTGATCACACTGCCGAGCTTATAACGTGCACGACAATAGAGCTGTGGTATCTTGCCGTGGCGATGAAGGCAATCGGCAGACTTACGATGCCAATAATGTGCTTCTTTGTGGCGGAGGGCTTTCATCATACGAAGGACGTGAAGAAATATCTGTGGCGAATGGCAATTTTTGCGGTAATTTCGCAGCTGCCGTTCTATCTCAATCATATGAGCGAGCCACCTGCGGGTGTGTTTGATTTTATAAAATCAAATCTTACGCATATAAACGTAATAGGTACGCTGTTTATGGGACTTCTTGCCCTGAGCGCGGCAAAGAGCGAAAAGCTCAATATTGTGCTTAAGGTGATAGCCTGTGCCGGATGTATATGGCTCACAAGATGCAGCGACTGGCGGTTATACGGAGTTATGTGGGTGCTGGCATTCGGGCTTTTGAGAGGCGATTTCAAAAAGCAGGCGATTGCATTTGTGATTATAGCATTTGTGCGTGTGGTGCGTATGGATGATATAGTTACACAGCTTCTGCAGTTTGCAGTAGTGCTTGCCCTGCCGCTTCTTGCCCTCTATAACGGTGAAAAGGGCAGACAGTCAAAATACGGATTTTACATATTCTACCCTGCACATTTGCTTGTGCTGTGGATGATTAGTTTGTTTATATAGGAGGAATTTATGAAAATAATGTTTGCATCAGACATACACGGAAGCTTTGTGTATGCTCAGAAATTACTTGAGGCATTTAAAAAGGAGCAGCCTCAAAAGCTTGTATTGCTTGGTGATTTGTTGTATCACGGACCGAGAAATGACCTTCCTGAGGGCTATGCACCCAAAAAAGTGATAGAGCTTTTAAACGGAATGAAGGAGCAGCTCTTATGTGTGCGTGGCAATTGCGATACTGAGGTTGACCAGATGGTGCTTGATTTTCCGATACTTGCGGACTATGCGATAATGTATCTTGACGGACGTATGCTCTATATCACTCACGGGCATAATATAAATCCCGATAATCCGCCAAAGCTCAATAAGGGTGATTATCTGATGAACGGTCACACGCATATTCCGGCAAATAAGGATATGGGCGATTTTGTGTACTTAAATCCGGGCTCTGTGTCAATTCCAAAAGAGGGAAGCGACCACAGCTATATGGTTTACGAGAACGGTAAATTTGAATTGAGGTCAATATGAAAAATAAGCTTCGCATCTCACCGCTCGCCTCAGGTCGGAATATCCGCATATGCCTTCCCCTCGTTGAGCGGCAATCTGCTTGCTTCTTTTCCATATTGACGGTTTCGCTATAAAGATAGGAGTAATAAAATAATGAAAAATAAATTAATAAATCTTCTTATAGAAAAGAAGCTCCACATCTCAACCGCAGAAAGCTGTACGGGTGGACTTCTGAGTGCAATGCTCACAGATGTTCCCGGTGCGTCGGCGGTGATTGATGAATGTATCGTGACATATTCCAATGAAGCAAAAATGCGGGAGCTTTATGTGAAGGAAGAGACTCTTGCAGGGTACGGTGCGGTGAGTGTAGAAACTGCAGCGGAAATGTGTAAGGGAATCTGCCGTCATACAGGTGCAGAGGTGGGAATTGGAATAACGGGAATTGCAGGCCCCGGAGGCGGTATGCCGCAAAAGCCGGTAGGAACGGTGTGCATCGGTGTGTGTGTGAACGGCAATGCTGAGGTAGAGTGCTGTCATTTTGACGGCGACAGAGCGGCTGTTCGCACTCAGAGCTGTGAATGGGCGATTGAAAAGGCAGTGGAAATGATAGAAAAATATATTTAGTGTCCGGTTTACGGTGCAGTTCTTACTGTGCCGTAAATTTTTTTGAAAAAATTTAAAAAAGTACTTGATTTTTTATAAATAGTAGTGTATAATGGACTTAAATAAAAGAACGGATGTTCGAAATAATCATATGTTCGTGGTGAAAGGGGAACAAAAATGGCAAAGAAGGATAATACAAAGCCGGCAGTTGAGAGAAAGACAGACGAAGAAAAGAAAAAGGCTCTTAATGCGGTTTTTGAGGTAATAGAGAAGGAATATGGCACAGGCTCAATTATGAAGCTTGGTGATACTCACGTTGCATCAGTGGATTCAATTCCGACAGGCTCATTGAATCTTGACCTTGCTTTGGGTGTAGGCGGTATGCCCAGAGGCAGAGTAATAGAGATTTACGGACCGGAATCATCAGGTAAGACAACTGTTGCACTCCACGTAGTTGCACAGGCACAGAAGATGGGCGGCGAGGCTGCATTTATTGATGCAGAGCACGCTTTGGATCCGGTATATGCAAAGAAGCTTGGCGTCGACACGGAGAATTTAATCGTAGCACAGCCGGATACAGGTGAGCAGGCTCTTGACATCTGTGAAGCACTTGTACGAAGCGGTGCACTTGACGTTATTGTTATCGACTCGGTTGCGGCACTTGTTCCGAAGGCTGAAATTGAGGGTGAAATGGGCGATGCACACGTAGGCTTACTTGCACGTCTTATGTCGCAGGCATTAAGAAAGCTCACAGGTGTAATTTCAAAGTCAGGTACAGTTGTAATCTTTATTAATCAGCTCCGTGAAAAGGTGGGCGTAATCTACGGAAATCCGGAAACAACTCCGGGCGGACGTGCGTTGAAGTTCTTCTCATCAGTCCGCCTTGATGTAAGACGTCAGGAGGCTATAAAGAACGGTACTGAAATCATCGGTAACAAGACAAGAGTAAAGGTAGTAAAGAACAAGGTTGCGCCGCCGTTCAAGGAGGCTGAATTTGATATTCTCTACGGTGAGGGTATTTCAAAGGAAAGCGATATAATAGAGGTTGCGGTAAATCTTGATATCATAAAGAAATCGGGTGCGTGGTTCTCATATAACGGAGAAAAAATCGGCCAGGGTAAGGACAATGTACGTAAGTATATGGTTGAGAATAAGGAGTTCACTGATATGATTGAAGCACAGGTAAGAAGTGCATTAAATATCGGAGGAACAAAAGAAGTTATTGAAATGGAAGAGGACTTCGACGGCGAGGAATAATAAATGATAAAACCGACAGTAAAAGTGTTGGAAAGGTAACTAAAATCAAAAAAATGCAATAGACGATTTTAACGAATTTATTTGGTAAAAAAGAATTAAATTTGGAATACTTGCTAAAAAATATTTTTTTGCTGAAAATCTATTGACGAAAGTGCATTTTTGCAGTACTATAATAGCGTAGACAATTTCCCTGAAATCGTAAATAGGGGAATATAAAAATGGGTCATTTTACGAGATATTATAAATTTAAAAAGAATGCACAAGGGGGCACTTATTATGGTTTCAAATGAAGTTACAGTTCAGAATTCGGTTGGTTTACATGCAAGACCGGCAACTTTCTTTATCCAGAGAGCAAATGAGTTCAAGTCATCAATCTGGGTTGAGAAGGACGAGAGAAGAGTAAATGCTAAGAGTCTTTTAGGTGTATTATCATTAGGTATCGTTAAGGGTACAAAGATTAACATCGTTGCTGACGGAAGTGATCAGGAAGAGGCTGTAAGCACTCTTGTTGCACTCATTGAGTCAAACTTCTCAGAATAATTTTATTTAGCAAAAGAAACGATAACTCTACTGCCAAATGAGGAAGTAGAGTTATTTTTTCATAGTCGCACAGCAGCTAAGCTTCGTATGCTTGAAGTCGCACAAAAGGAGGTGACACACATGGATTTCGATTTTGAAACAGAGCTTAAAAATCTGCCGTCCTCACCCGGAGTGTATCTTATGCACAACCGCACTGATGAGGTTATTTACGTGGGAAAAGCCAAGGTTTTAAAGAACCGTGTGCGTCAGTATTTCCAGAAAAGCTCAAACCATACGCCGAAGGTGCGTGCGATGGTGGGCAATATTGCATATTTTGAATATATCGTAACCGATACTGAGGCGGAGGCACTTGCCCTCGAGTGTAACCTGATAAAAAAATATAAGCCGAAATATAACATTCTTTTAAAGGATGACAAGCAATATCCGTATATTAAGGTAACGATAAACGAGCCGTATCCGAAGGTGTTAAAAACACGTGTCCTTAAAAAGGACGGTGCGAAATATTACGGTCCGTATGTAGGTCCGGGAACGATAAAAAACACGATGGATATGATTCATAAGCTGTTTAAGCCACCGCAGTGCCACAGACGCTTCCCGGAGGATATAGGCAAGGGCAGGCCTTGTCTTAATTATCATATAAACAACTGCTTTGCGCCGTGTACGGGAAAGGTCACTAAGGAGGAATACAGACAGGTTTATTTTGAAATCTGCCGTTTTCTTGACGGAAAAACGGACGGACTTATTAACGAGCTGACAGAGCAGATGAAAACGGCATCTGTTGAAATGAAATTTGAAAAGGCAGCAGAGCTGCGTGATAAAATCCGTGCGATAAAGGAAATAGAAGAGAAGCAGAAGATTGTAAATGCAGATAAACAGGCTGACCACGACGTGATTGCCATTGCTAAGGATGAGCATTTTGCATTTTGTGAGGTGTTCTTTATCCGTGGCGGAAAAATCATTGGCAGAGAAAGCTATAAGATAAATAATACCGAAAATACAAGTGAAACGGAAATTTTAACAGACTTTGTAAAGCAGTTTTACGAGAGTGCGGAATATATTCCGCCCGAAATTCTTACGGAGTATGAGATAGAGGACAGAGAGGTCATTGAAGAATGGCTTCGGATGATAAAGAAGAAAAAGGTTATAATTTCAACGCCGAAGCGTGGCGAGAAGCATCATCTTATGGAGATGGTGCATAAAAACGCAGTGACAGCCCTTGATAACCATAAGGTCAGAGTGCTTAAAGAGCGAGAAAAGAACACTGTTCTTGAGCTGCTAAAGGAAGCGGCAGGGCTTGAAAAGGTGCCGATGCGTATCGAAGCCTTTGATATTTCAAACATTCAGGGCGAGGATAACGTCGGTGGAATGGTGGTTTTTGAAAACGGAAAGAGCGCAAAACGTAAATACAGGCGTTTCAGAATTAAATCCTTTGAGGGTGCGGATGATTACGCCGCAATGCGTGAGGTGATATACCGCAGAATCCGTCACGCTCAGGAGGAGGAGTATCTGATTGAGCAGGGAAAAATGAACCGTCACGATGCAAAATTCCTGCCAATGCCGGATTTGATCCTGCTTGACGGCGGAAAAGGACATTTAAACACAATATGTGAGCTGCTTGAAATGATAGAAATTGACATTCCGTGCTTCGGAATGGTGAAGGATAACAAGCACAGAACAAGAGGACTTGTAGGTGTTGAGGGTGAAATAGAGCTTAATCCAACGGGCGTGGTTTTTAAGCTTTTGACTCATATCCAGGACGAGGTTCATAACACTGCAATTGAATATCACAGAAAGCTTCATGGGCAAATCAAGTCCGAATTGGAAGAAATTCCGGGAATTGGTGAAAAAAGACGTAAAGAACTCTTGACTAAATTTGGTTCTCTTGATAAAATAAAAGAAGCAGAGCTTCACGAGATAGCCGAGGTCGAGGGAATGAATATGAAGGCGGCTGAAGCGGTATACGAATGGTTTCGCAGAAAAGACTGAATAAATTTTCGCATCTCACTGTTTTGCGGAGCTCGGAGTATATATATACGCCGTCGCTCCTTAAAACGGCAATATGCAAAAATTTCTTGCAGTCTTGGGATAAGAAAGGATTTAAGCGATGTTTAAGCTGGTCGAAAAGGATAAAATTAAATACTATATCCCGACGACCATTGCCGATACGGGGCTTGTACGTGTGGGATTTTCCACACGTGAGGGCGGCGTAAGCGAAGGCTGCTATTCCTCGATGAATTTAAGGTGGAACTGTGACGATTCTCACGAAAATGTGCTTGAAAACTTTAAACGCATAACATCAGCCATAGGCATTGACTACCGTGATACGGTACATTCAAAGCAGGTGCATGAGGATGTGGTGACGAGAGTCGGAGCGAAGGACAAGGGCAACGGAATTACGAGAGAAAACGCCTATGAGAGTGCCGATGCACTTATAACGGATGAAAAGGGAGTTGCAATAGCAACAAGCTTTGCAGACTGCACGCCCGTATTTTTCATTGACCCGGTGAAAGAAGTAATTGCACTTGCACATTCGGGCTGGAGAGGAACGGTAAAGCGGATTTCGGTGCGTGTGGTTGAACGGATGATTTCAGACTACGGAAGCAAGGCGGAAGATATTATTGTGGCGATTGGTCCGTCAATTCAGCAGGAGTGCTTCGAGGTGGGCGATGAGGTTGCTGAAATTTTCATAAAGGAATTCGGCGAGGAAACAACACAGAAAATAAACGGAAGATTTCACGTGAGCATGCAAAGGGCGATAAAAAAGCAGCTTGAAGAAATCGGAGTGATAAATATAGATGATTGCGGAATCTGCACTTACTGTAACAGTGAGCTGCTGTTTTCGCATAGAAAAACAAACGGCAGACGTGGCAATATGTGTGCGTTTATGCAGTTGATTTAAGTAATACGGTGGTTTTGATGAAAAGAATATTAGCATGGGCGGCGGTGGTGCTGATTGCTGCCGCAACGATAGTTTCGTGTATTTACAGTGATATAATTGTCGGGCATATTAATGTGCTTCTTGAAAAGCTTTCCTCAACGGAGGAGAGTGGAGAGCTTGAGCTTGTTGAAGAGTCCGGAATGGAAACGGTTGAGGTATCTAATATGATTTCGCTCGGTATAACGGATTTTGATACGTGGAATCCGCTTCTGACGAAATCTTCTACGGTCAAAGAAGCAATGGAGCTTGTATATGAGCCGTTATATGAGATAAATACCAATCACGAGGCAGTTGGAGTGCTTGCAAACGGATACTGGAGCAGTGCGGACGGCAGAACGGTAGAAATTACAGTGAAGGACGGAGTAAAATGGCACGACGGCTCTTCGTTTGATGCATACGACGTTGCGTATACGGTGAAGCACATTTTAAACGGAAATACAAATTATACCTCGCTTTTATCCGATGTGGCGGATTACAGAGCCTTGAACGGAAGCGTTATAAGATTTGTGCTTAAAAGAAGTGTGCCGGATTTTGCATCGCTTCTGACGTTCCCGGTGGTAAAATATCAGAGCGATATGACGGGAAGAACAAAGGCGATAGGGACGGGCCCGTTCTCGCTTTACGGCAAGGTGGGCTCGGATAAGTATATAATGGTTGCCCACGATATGTATCATGGAGGAAGGGCGGCTATGGATGCGGTGTATCTGTGTGTGGCACCTGATATAGAAAAGTACAGACTGATGTTTGATGCACGTGAATTCGACCTTATGACGGATTCTGTGATTGACCTTGTGGACGGTATGCCAAACGGAAATCTTACAGTGTATGACTATGTATCGGACAGGATGACATATATCGGGCTCAATACAGAAGCATCGGTATTGAAGGGTGAAGCTACACGAAGGGGACTTGCATATCTTATTGACAAGGATGCAATAACCTCAAAGCTTCTGTATTCGAGGGCAGTGCCGGCGGATATTGCAATTAACCCTTCATCATACCTGAATTATGATATTTCAAGAAGCTATGGAATAGAATATGAAAACGCATATGACGAATTTGAAAAGGACGGCTGGGAAGGTCAGGATTACGGATTTATCAGAGAGACGGACGGCGGTGAGCAGGAGCTTGAAATAGTACTGCTTGTGAATGCCGATAATGAACAGAAGGTAAGAATAGCGGAATATATTGAGGCGGATATGGAGCGTTACGGCGTTTCGGTAGTGCTTGATAAAGAGCCGTTTGAAGTATACAGGGCAAAAATAGAAGCACATAACTATGATGCGTTTTTAGGCGAAACGGAATTGAGAGCAAACGGAGATCTTACTCCGCTTACGGGTGAGGGAAACTGCTTCGGGTATTCCAGTGCAAGAGTGAACACCTTAATATCGCAGTC
>JAZQHZ010000277.1:0-4820 GCA_045540855.1 Clostridia bacterium | reverse complement strand
GACAAACGTGAATTGGCGTGTTATAATACAAGTACATAGAGGAAAGGGTGGTAAAAATTATGTACACAAAAACCTTAACACACTATATTTCAAAAATTGCAGTCGACGTATTGTTTGTGCTGAGCATTATCTGCACTGCACTTGTGCCGTTTGCGACAAAATACGTGCTTGCATGGGTGGGATATGTTGACCCGTATTACATAAACAGACTTATTCCGTTCCTGTTCTTATCGGGTGCGGGCTGTGTATACATTCTGTTTAATCTGAAGCAGATGTATTCTTCATTGCTTGTGGGAAATCCGTTTATTGAGAAAAACGTTTCACATCTGCGTAATATGGCGGTTGCGTGTGCAGTGATTGCACTTATTTACATTGTGAAATGTATACTTATATTCACACTTGCAGCACTTGTAATAGTGTTCGTTTTCATCGTAGGAACGCTGTTCTGCCTGACACTCAAGGATTTATTCAAGCAGGCGATTAATTACAAGACAGAAAACGAATTGACGATATAGGAGTCTGCGAAAGATAAGCTTCACATCTCATTACTTTGCGGAACTCGGAGTATACACATACGCCGTCGTTCCTTAAAGCAATAATCTGTTCGCTTCTCTTCCGCAGAAAAAATCAGTAAACAGGAGGACAATATGCCCATAATAGTAAATCTTGACGTGATGATGGCAAAGCGGAAAATCGGATTGATGGAGCTTGCCGAGAAAATAAACATCACACCGGCGAATTTGTCGATATTAAAAAATAACAAAGCGAAGGCGATCCGCTTTTCAACATTGGAGGATATTTGTGCCGCATTGGAGTGCCAGCCCTCAGATATACTCGAATATCGTGAGGAATAATTCCGGAATGGAGGGAGTTGGATGAAATTTCTTTTTAAAGGAGTATTGCTTGGATTTTCGCTTGTAATTGTAAACAAGCTATGCTGTGAGGCAATAGGAATTAATAATGAAGAAATGCTTCAGACAGTGGGTACAATACTGTTCTTTCTGATAACTACTGCATTTCTGGTTTCAAGAAACGTGTTTGAGCTTTTCGGAACAGGACTTACAGGACTGCTTTCGATGTTTGCGATACAGATTTTCGGGTTATGGCTTTTTACGTTTAACACGATTGCGTGCTATATCGGCGGATTTTACGGCTCAATGGCGGCGATACCTGCCGGAATAGTGCTGACGTTATGCAAAAATAAAGCCTTGAAGGAGGGAGAAACTATGGCAAAGGATTTAAAAATCAAGCTGATGCTTTATGCACTTGTGAGTGCGGTGAGCTTTACCTATCTTGTAATGCCTGAAAAGGCAGGAATAAGTGTATTGATTTTTGCACTTATCCAGCTTGCGTGTCTGTATTTTATTGTACCTGACCGCAGACGGCTTGTGATGCTTGTCCCGGTATTTGTGATGTCCTTAAACTGCTTTATAAGTGCAAACACTATATGGCGGGTTTCAAACGCAATTGTGAGTGCAATTTTATACAGCACAATGTTTATGGAGTTCAATTTCAGGGCGGATTCGTTTAAATGGCTGTTTCATGGCATTGAGCTTGTAATTTCACCGTTCGTACATTTTATGCTTCCGTTCAGATGGATACTTGAAATAAACAGCGAAAAAGCACCGGTTATAAAGAGGATTGGTCTTGCATTGATTATTGCAATTCCGTGTGCTATGCTTCTGAGTGTTGTGCTTGCAAGTGCGGATATGGTATTTAACGAAAAGACAGGCGAGCTTGTAACAAGGATATTTGAGGCGATTAATTTCCACTCGCTTTTACTTATACTCTGCGGCATAGTTGCAGGACTTTACCTTTTCGGAGTGCTGTATGCTTCACATTGCAAAAAGGAGTTCAAAGAAATAGTACCGCTTGCGTTTAAGGGTGATCTGATAATTATAAATATCTTATTGATTACTGTGCTGTTTGTTTATACTATGTTTGTAATCATTCAGTTCAAGTACCTCTTCGCAGGCTCAACACTGCCGTACGACCTTACCTTTACGGAGTATGCAAGAAAGGGATTTTTTGAATTGCTTGCACTGACGGGTGTGAATATCGCAATCATACTTGCAGTTGTAAAGCTTACAAAGACATATACAGGCAGATGGATGGCGGTTACGAAGCTTTTGTGTCATTATCTTTGTGCCGTAACGATAGTGTTGCTCGTATCGTCGTTTTACAGAATGTATCTCTACACCAACGATGACGGACTTACAAGACTGCGTTTCTTCGTGATGGGATTTTTGGTGTTCGAGGCAATCGGCTTATTGCTGACATTTGCATATATCGCAAAGCCGAAATTCAATATAACGCTTTCATATGTTGCGATTGCCCTTGTTTATTACACTGTTCTGAACGTAGTGCCTGCGGATAACATAATTGCAAAAAATCAGATAGACAAGTATATGCAGGGTGAGCGTGAGGGACTTGAATACATATTCACTTTGTCCGCCGACGCGGCTCCTGCGATGGAGTATTTATATGAAAATACGACTGATGAAGCCTTAAAGCGGAATGTGCGTGATTTTCTGAGCAACCGTCTGGATTACGATATTCCGGACAGATGGCAGAGATTTGACCTTTCAACTGCACGCGCAGAGAAGGTTCGGGAGAAGATTGGGAGATAAACTATGAAAGACAGAATAATTCTTGTATTAAAACACATCGCATTTATCGTTGCGGTATTTATTGGTGTATTTGCGGCGTTTTGGTTTTCTATGATGATCCAGCTGTTTGACAGTACAACAAAAAATGTGCTTGGTGATGTTTTGTTTGGTATAATATATGTAGGTTTGGCAATAGCGGTATTTTTTATACCGCTACTTATAAAATGGAATTTTAAAAAGTCTGCGGTGTTGGCTGTGGTGTTGATTGCAATTTATACTTTAATTGCGGTTGGTACTAACGCAGGCGTGCATAAGTATATGGAAACCTTTACATATGAAAAATGGGCTGAACACACAGACGAGCGAGAGCTTATGCTTGATGATTTAGTTTCAAAGTATAATTTTATAGGAATGAAAAGGGAAGAGGTTAAAGATATTTTAGGAGACTCAGATGTTATGTATGCCGATGCGGACGGCAAGGATATACTCGAATACAGAATTGACGAGGGGTGGTTTGACCCGGTAATGTTATCGTTTGAATTTGAGAATAATCTTGTAGTTGAGGCATATACTTACACCGAGTTCAGAGAAGCAAAGAACCCGTTATATTAAAATAGAGAAGTGCAAAACAGCACTTCTCTATTTTTACCATATCATTGCAAAATATACAACGTAGCTTAACAGCATCAATATTCCTGCCCATCTCTTAAGATTTCCCTTTAATGAGCATACGAGAAGGAGTACGCCTGCAAGCACTGCAACGATTGTATCAAATCTGAAGCCTGTTGCAAACGGTACCGGTACGATGAGTGCCGATAAGCCTACTACGAAGAGAATATTGAAGATATTGCTGCCGACAATGTTTCCGATTGCAATATCTGCATTGCCCTTGCGTGCGGCTGATACTGATGTGAACAGCTCCGGCAACGATGTGCCAAGTGCTACGATTGTAAGACCGATAAATCTTTCGCTCAGTCCCAGTGAGTGTGCAATAGCAGTTGCGGCATCTACCGTTACGTTACTGCCCCACACGATAAGTACAAGACCGATTACAGTCCATAAAAGAGCCTTAATAACCGTTACTTCCTTTGGTGCTTCCTCTTCCTCTCTGTTCTTCATTGCAACGATGAAGAGATATGTAAGATAAGCGATAAAAAGGAGTAAAAGAAGGATTCCTGACCACACACCCAATGTGCCGCCATATCCCAATGCGAGAAGCACGAGTGTGATTGCAATCATAAACGGTGTTTCAATTCTGATTGTTGATTTTGCAACCGCAAGGGTTGTGATAACTGATGAAATACCTAAGATTATAAGAATATTTAAAATATTACTTCCCACGATATTTCCGATTGTGATGTCTGCGCTGCCCTTCAATGCTGCCGAGATACTTACTGCCGCTTCGGGAGCACTTGTTCCCATTGCAACGATTGTAAGACCGATAACCAGCTGCGGAATCTTGAACTTGGTTGCAATAGCGGAGGAACCGTCCACAAACCAGTCTGCACCCTTAACGAGCATTGCAAAGCCTACGACTAATAATAAAAGCTGTAATAAAATTTCCATTTTTTTACCTTTACCTTTCAAAATATTTTTAACAGGTGATATTGTATCATAAGTGCAAAGTCGTGTAGACTTTGTAACACACCGATACAATAAATGCAACGTTTGAAATCCGTCAGGATTTCTTCCGTAACAGCATTTATTATATCATATGCAGAGTAAAGATGGGGTAAAGAAAACAATTTGTAAATTTGGGTTTGGCGGGATGTTTGCACTCGCCCAAACGATTCAAACGGGCTCTGCCCCAAGACGTTCAGCTTTAATTGTTTGCAACGTATATCCCCGGTTCTTTTTCTGTCATCAGCAACAGAAAAAGAACGAAAAAGAGTGCCGTTCAAGAGGGAAATTCCCTCTTGAAAATCTCCCTTTAAAGGGTGCAGCGGCAGGCAAAGCTTGCATACGAAGGTGTTGTGGAAATTTGCAAGAGGGTGCAGTCTGAATTTGCAAACGTAACCCACAAATTGAAAAAAAACAAACCAAACAAAATTACTCTTGTCTGGCATCGGGTTTCATCCCGCCACAACGGCTGGGCAAAGCGAAAGGGGATTTTTAAGGGGAAAACATCTTTTAAAATGTTTTCCCCTTAAACGGCATTCTTTTGCTTACTTTTCTACTGCTGTAGGTAGAAAAGTAAGTAGGGGTACCAAC
>JAZQHZ010000276.1:0-4261 GCA_045540855.1 Clostridia bacterium | reverse complement strand
TAATATTTCAGATTTACGTGCGTTATGTATTTCAATTGGCACGTGAGCTTTGGAGCAGGCTTTTCGAAAACCTTTGATAAGCACCTGTTCTGCAGAATCAGGATAAGAATCAAATACTTTGTATTTGCCCTGACATTTCTTCACAAAGTTTACAAAATCACGTTCCAATTCTTCAGGAGAGATTATTTCCTTTCTGTAATACTCCTCGAGGATGACCACCTTACGGTAAGCCCTGCTGAAACCTGTACAGATACCTGCATGAGCGGATCCGTTGCCGCCGAAGTCCCAGCCGATATTACAGAAAACAATATCATCGGGGGGAGTATCAATAACAAACGCCTGCGGATTCTCGGCGAACTGCTGATATATGATGCCATCAGCCGATGTCCAGCGCCCTAATACGTATCGATCGTAGAACACACCTGAATACATTCGCTCATAACGTTCTCTTACTGTTTCCGACAGTGCATAGTTGTCTTTCATTGTAAAATGCAAGTGCAGACGGTTTTTTGCTTTTACCGCTTCTGCTTTTTCGCCTTGTTCGTCAATCCACTCAACATTAAACCAGTGATGCGGATTATCAGGGTTACAGTTAAACCAGAATTTGGAACCGCTGACGGAACATCGTGCAATAGCCTGCTCAATGAAAGAACGAGGCATCAGAGCTGCTTCATCAAAAAGAACTCCGGCAAGAGTCAAACCCTGAATCAACTGATACGAGCTTTCGTCCTTGCCACCGAAAAAGTAAAAACGATTGGTGTTTTTTCCAATAGTAATTTCACAGCAGTTCCTGCTCAGATTAATTTTAGGAGTTGCAACACCCTCAAGCCATTTTTGCATCGGAGTTATAACATTACGCTTAAGAGAGTCTATTGTTTTGCCACAGAATGCAAAGCTCTCACCGTTAAAGCAAGTGCAGCTCCAGAACACAAAGCCTATGGTCATCGACATTGTTTTTCCTGAACGAACTGAGCCGTCACAAACAATAGCGTCGCAGTCTTTTGTTTCAGGCATCTGCCACCAAAACATTGACTTAAGCTGCTTAGGAGAAAATTCCTCATACATCATTTGCCGTCACTCTCCATGCTCTGAGCTATCATTTCAAGGAGATTGGTGAGCTGCTTGTTTTCAGCTGCCTGTTCCTCACCGGCAAGTGCTGCATTTACTGTTTTTGCAATTTCCGTTTCAGCAGCAATAAGTGAAGCGTTCATTTTTATAAATTCATACAGCTCGAGGTGACGCTTTTTGAATTCTTCAGCCAGTTTTTTACGCTGCTTCGGTTCAGGCGTATTAAGAAAATCCTTTATAAAGCTGTTTAAATCTGTATAATCAGAGTTTTTGACAGCGTTTTTACTATCTTCAAACTTAAAGAGTCCATCAGCCAGAGACTTGATACTTTTCTTTTTTATACTGCTCACATTAACGTCTCCTTTCAATGAATAGAAATAAGGGCTTATTTTGCCCTTTTTTGCCCTTTGAATTTTATTAGGGTAATTTGACCACCGAATTCTTTTAAACACATACAAGCGGTGTTAAACACATTTTAAACGCATATTTTTGCGGGCGTGCTTCGCCATTCGGATTTTCTTATTTCAAAATCCGTTCCGGTTATATACACACACGCTCATCAGCACGGGACGAATCAACCGTACTGATGTAATCGTGCTGTTTTTAATGGTCTTTAAATACTTATTACAGGCAGTGTAATTACATGGCGCTTGCCGTGCAGCGTTATCGCTACATCGGCTCTTCGCTGCCTGAGCTCAAGACCTATAATATTATTTGTATATTCTCTGAGCAAGTCTGAGAGTATCATCTTCTCGCCAGTACCTGTTACATAAACCTTAGAAGCTTCAATAATCTTATCACCGTTGTGTAAGAACTTGATGTATAACGATTCATCAGTTGGTAGTGGTTCAGGTTTACCGTGCCCCAGAAAACGCACTACACCGCACACAGATTTGATGCGATAGTACGCTTCATCAGTAAGATCGCACTCGACAAATATGTACTGTGTAAATACAAGTTTTTCTCGCCTGTGCCACTGTCCGCCTTTTCGGATTATTGCTTCCGTGATTGGGCACATCGAATTAAAACCTCTTTGTCTCAGCGCTCTTGCCGCATATTTTTCATACCCGGGCTGGATTTGTAATACATATACTTCCATATTTATCACTCGGCTTCCTGTTTGGACTTGAGGAACTTTTTAACCTCTTTATACAGCTCCGGACGTTCTGCAGCCATTGCCTCAAAAATAAGGTTCTTGAACTGGTCTGCACCATTTTCAAGAATATCCTTGTTTTTGATGTCAATCTGCTTCTTATATGCTGCAGCTCTGGTAAGAGCGATCGCATTTTTTGAAAGCGTTTCAAAGTCAAGATCCTGAAGCTGTTCTTCAGGCATCTTGTTGATTGCCTCGAGTATCTGATTACTGAGCAACCTTAATATTCCGTCGGTAATGTCAAGATTCGGATATTTGTCAGTCTCTTCCATAATTGCTCGGAAGTTTTCCTGACTCATACGCAATGCATCCAGTGTGCTCATAAGGTTCTTAGCGTAATTGCCGACTGCAGCGAGGGAAATGCTTACGCCGTGCGACTTTATATAATCAACAATTTCACGGTAATAAGCTCCTGTCTTTATCATCTCGTCAACAGTCTCTTTTACCGCAGGTTCAAGTTTATCAATTTTTGAATGTTTTCTATGTCCCATAAGCTCACCGCCTACACATCTATGCACTCGTCTGTTTTAACACAAGCAATAATTTTGATACCATCGGCAGAAACTTTCGCCTCGACGTTTTCAAAATCCGAATCTGCGAGAGTGGTTTCCTGCTTCGAATTGATTGTTCTCAGCTTAATATATCCACTTTCAGTAAGATAATTAATACTATCCCTCAGCTCCGACTCAGTGATGGTGGGTTCCAGCGCATATCTCAGTTCAGAGAGCTGCACATATTTTGTTCTGAGCAGGTTGATACCTTTAAGAACAATGCCGTTATTCTTAAAGAACTTCTTCTGACGGATACGCTCCGTCATTTCTCTTTCTTCCATAGTAGTACCTCCTATCTGCTGCAATAGTTGTCTATTTTACTCTCAAGCCGTGTCATAACACGGATAAAGTCCTCGTTTTTAGTCGTGTGTTCTTTTATATAGTCAATGCTGTCGTTAAGCTTCTGCATATTTGCCTTAATTTCGTTAACCTCGGCTTTCGTAGCATATTTTTCCGACAACATAAAGTGATCTTCTCTTAGTTCCTGTATCATAGCTTCATTTTTGTCATTGCGATCAATGGTACGCTTCAGGAAATAGCTGATAATACCGATAGCAATTCCGATGACTGTTGTGATAGCGTAATAGATTAATTCCTGTGACATATCTCCACCTCCGCAAATAAAAAAATGGTATAATCAATCTTTCGAACTGATTATACCATTATAAATTATATCCTGTATATAGAAACATTTTGCAGAATTTTACTTTATACTCACTCTTCAAAACTTAACTGACCTTCCAAAGGAGCTACTCTCAACTCTCTGCGTTTAGGTGCGACAATATCCCGAATTGTCATTTCAGATATCCCATATTCACGAGCAAGCTCCTTATAATTACTTCCGTCAAATTTTTCGTTTAGTTCCTTATCTCTTGAGTCTTTTAAAACAGATTCTGCTTTCTGAATATACAAGGGAGTTCCACCGTAATATTTGATTAATTGCTTGTATGCCTCAAGTCCGATAATCTCAGCGAGCTCCCTCTGATCATCACGGAGCTGGTCGAGACTGACAAGCTTGTCAATATCCATTACCCGGCACCTGCCTTTTTTGCCGCACGGCGTTCTGCGCTACGGACATATCGCTTCAGCTGCTCTATAAGTTTTGTTCCGTCTTCAAAGTTAATCCAACGGAATGGCTGTTTAACCGAAGCAGTAATACCGAGCTCCTTTTGAATTGCACCAACAAGTCGATCTCCGACTGTTGTATGTGTAGGTTGAAGTTCATCAAGACGATATACAAGCCTCCAGGCAAGATTCTGCTGCTGTACGGTCATCATTCCCGGAACCGTGTTGGTTTTTGATGATTTATGTTTTAACGGCTTGCTCTGATTGCTGAGTTTCATACGCTGTATAAGCTCACGTTCAACAATCTTTGCCTCTGCCGCTGTAAGATCACTTACAGATGTTTTTTCGGTAACACCATACACAAGCTGATGGAAAGGATCGTCTTTATTGTTGCGTTCGACCAATCCCAGACTTGCAGCGAGTG
>JAZQHZ010000275.1:0-9301 GCA_045540855.1 Clostridia bacterium | reverse complement strand
AAACTGCACCAATACAAAGGAACTAATTAAAATCTGCAGATGGTTCCATCTCGCTTGGAGGGTGCACTCTTTTGAGCGAGCGTCAGCAAGGGAGATTTTCAAGAGGGAATTTCCCTCTTGAACGGCACTCTTTTTCGTTCTTTTTCTGTTGCTGATGACAGAAAAAGAACCGGGGATATACGTTGCAAACAATTAAAACTGAACGTCTTGGGGCAGAGCCCGTTTGAATCGTTTGGACAAGTGCAACCATCCCGATAAACCCAAATTTAACAAACCAAATAAAAGAGAGCTGTTTTTCAACAGCTCTCTTTTATTCTCCCAATAGCTTCAACAGCCCGATCCGCAGATCCGAGCTTTCCACCGTTGTGGGATAGCTTTCTATTAATAAATCACCAAAGCCGGTAAGCGAATGAAACGTTGCAATATCAAAGCCGCCCTCATAGAAGCCGCGGATATCTATCACGTATACCTTTTCGTAATTATTCACTGCCCACGTTGCAAGCAGGTTTCCGCACGACTCCTTTATAATCGCAATCGACCTGCCGTTCGGCACACCGCCCTCAATCACCGCCACAGGCGAATCCACGCCGATAAAGCAGGTGTAGTCGCCCACGCTCACGTCCACAAGCGGTAAGGTCGCAACGTGCTTTTGCATATACATATCATCATATACCTTTATTTTCGCCCTGTATTTCGGCAGAAATCTCTCCATCGTCTCATACGGACTGTCAATTGCATCGCCTACCACCGGCACATATGAGCCGGTAAATTCATAATACGGGTCATTGGCAAACTCCGCCAATTCCGGCACACTCTCGCCCTTCAACGCCATAAATTCCTTCCACGCATAGTACGCACCACGCTGTGTCCAGTGATGGTCGGTACGGAAATATATGCTCTCGTCTGCGTGAGCATAAAGTGCATCCGCAATCCTTACGGGTGTGACATTGAAATCGAGCTTTTCATAAACCCGCTCAAACGAAGCCAGCTGTGATGCGTAATACTCCTTCGGAGCATAGATTTCGCCCGAATCCGGCACAAGCATATTATACACATTCACACCGGGCAGCTTGTCCGCAATATCGTTCACAATTGCGGCATAAAACTCGCCGTTCATAGGTGCGATTGACACCGACTCAAACACATACGAGCGACCAAGCACAAAATGGTTATCAATTTCTGCCACCTCGCCGCTGTAACGGAAGTCGTCACCAAAAACCGCATCTGCCTTCTCGCCAAAGTCACCTGCACTGACCGCAAAGCCCGTTATATCCTCAAGCACCGCCTCGTTTATATAGCATATATCACCCACACTGACGGTCGGGTTTTCGTAGCGATACATTTTATACCCGATAATATGCGTGTCTCTGCCCGACAGAATAACCGCCTTTTCACCACGGCTGTTCTCGCATACAGTGCCCTTTAAGGCATTGTCCCAGCCAAGCGAAAATCCGCATTTTGTAAGCACCTCGTCAAGTGGCAGATACACCTCGCCGCCACGCTCAAACGCAGGGCTGATAAGCGGGTATTCCGTACCCGAAACAGTAAAAGCATTGCTGCTTACCGTAATTTCCTCAGCCGCATAAGCAGTTGAAGAAGCCAGAGCCAGACAAGCAAAAATCCCAAGTATTTTTTTCAACATAGTTTTCCCCTTTTATCCGATAATTGAAACCGTAGTAGTCTCTGAATCCCATCCAACCGTCGCACCGAACGCCTCCGCAACTGCACGTATCGGCAGCAATGTACGGTCGTTGACATTTACGGGAACAGAGTCAAGTGTAATATTCTCAGTAACACCAAGCCCGTCCACAACAGTTTCCTTAATCATAATCTCATCACCCATTCCAAGGCTTACGGTAGTAGTGCCGTCAGTAACGATAGCACGACTGTTTACCTCATCCCACGAAACAGTTTTCCCCAACGCCTCCATAACGCCACGCACAGGCAAAAGCGTGCGGTCGTTTAAGATAATAGGCTGCTGATCCTCAAACACAACCGCCTCACCGTTAACGGTTACACTGATATTAACCGGTGTACCGTTCATAGCATATGCAGTTGAAGTAAGCATTGACAAAGCCGCAATTACGGCAAATATTTTGTTCATTGTATTCTCCTTTTGTTTAGTAGGGGCGAACCGTGTTCGCCCGGGATAATCACCGATATTGGGTAAACGGGCGAACACGGTTCGCCCCTACACCTATCATTCAGATTTGGTAATCCGCTAAACAATAATTTAAAATAATTACGCATTGCGAATTACGAATTGAATTAATGTTTAGCGGCAAAGCCGCTAAACATTAATTCACCTTTTCCTCAATTCCCGAAAAAATCCCCGCATCAATTCCGCGCATTCCTCTTCCATAACACCGCCCTCACAATCGAGCGAATAATTACATAAATTCCTGTCGAACAGATTCAATGCCGAGCCACCACATCCCGATTTGGCATCATACGCACCGAAATATACCTTTTCAATACGTGCATTAAGTATCGCACCGGCACACATCGGACACGGCTCAAGCGTTACATACAGCTCGCACCCGGGCAATCGCCAGCCGCCCAGCTTTTTGCACGCTCTGTCTATCGCAATGCACTCGGCGTGGAGCAGTGCGTTTTTCTTCGTTTCACGTTTGTTATACCCACGTGCAATAATCTCGCCGTCACGCACAATCACCGCACCAATCGGTGTTTCACCGATTGCCGCCGCCTTCCTCGCCTGACGGATTGCCTCACGCATAAATTTATTGTTCATATTTTCCATTATATCACACCAAATAAAATAAATCCCACTGAATTTATCGCAAAGTTCGCAAACATATGCACAAACCACGACGGATAAATATTGTCGTTCGCTTCGTTAAGATAGTTAAAGATACATCCGCCGACAAACAGCCCTGCAAACAGTAGTAACAGCACAGGAAGGCTGAACATTCCCCACATCATTCCTGCGTGATAAAACGCAAACATTACGGGTGAAAAAATATACGCAAATTTACGGCTTGTGTATTTTTTAAGCGTTATAAATCCGAACCCACGGAAGAAAAACTCCTCCAGAAACGAATTCATAATCGAAATATAAAGTGCCACATAAATGAAATTCCCGGCGGTAATTCCCATATTTCCCGTAAGGCTTGATGTCACGTTCGAGAAATCAATCACGTTTCTCGTAAGCATATATCCGCCGAAAATCACCGCATAAATCCCAAGCCCTAAGAGCAATGCCTTTAAGAAGCCGCCCTTTTTAAAAGTAAAAAGTGCCTTGAAATTTTTGAAATCGCTGCGGTGTATAGCGAAAAACAGCATCGGCAGCACCAGAAAGAATACGATTTTAATCGGTATTTTCACAAAATAATCCGGCTTCACAAACGCATCAATAAAGCTGACAACCGCCGAAAAAAGCAATACAGTTGCGATAATGTGTATGTTCTTTTTATTCATAAAATTCACCTCGCCGCATTTCATTAGTAACAATTATAGCATAAATTTAAGATAAAAACAACTTTTTATATAAATTTCATATAAACAATAACAATTCCAGAAAAAATCTATTGCCATATTGTCGAATTTGTTGTAAAATACAACATCTATATAAATTAAAGGGCACAAAGGACAGGGAACACTGACCTTGTAACAGTTGGATAGGAAAGTATTTGATGAATTTGGGTTTGTTGGGATGGTTGGAATTTACGGTTGTAGGGGACGGCGCCCTCGACGTCCCGGTGCGTCGTAAACGCCGCACCCTACATCTATGGGTATAAATTTAGATGATATGCGTAGGGGCGAACCGTGTTCGCCCGGGACAACCACAGATATTGGGTAAACGGGCGAACACGGTTCGCCCCTACAAATATAATTTCAAACACAATTCCCCAATAAACCCAAATTTGAAACGCAAACAATTCAGCATCAGCGTAATTGTGAATTATCGGAACGATAAACCCAAACTCACCTTCTATCCCCTTTCGGCAAAATATACAAAATGCGTATATTCCTATTGCAAACACCTGATATCTGTGATATAATTGTTGCATATGAGCAAAAATTTAAAGGAGAATTACTATGTCAGGACATAATAAATGGAGTACAATTAAACGTAAGAAGGGTGCAAATGACGCTCAGAGAGCTAAGATTTTTACAAAGATTGCACGTGAAATCATCGTTGCAGTTAAAGCAGGCGGTGGCGACCCGGCTAATAACTCAAGCTTAAAGGACGCAATCGCTAAGGCAAGAAGTGCAAATATGCCTAACGACAACATCAACCGTACAATCAAGAAGGCAGCAGGCTCGGGCGATGGCGATAACTATGAGAGCATCACATACGAGGGCTACGGTCCGGCAGGTGTTGCAGTTATCGTTGAGACACTTACAGATAACAGAAACAGAACAGCCGCAGACGTAAGAGCTGCATTTTCAAAGTACGGCGGCAACCTCGGACAGGTTGGCTGCGTAAGCTTTATGTTTGATAAGAAGGGTGTAATCGTTATCGAGGACGAGGACAACGAGATTGACGAGGAAGAGGTAACAATGGATGCACTTGAAGCAGGTGCAGAGGATATCTCAATCGAGGACGGTATCATCGAAATCACAACTGACCCGACAGTTTTAGGCGAGGTTCGTGATGCACTTGACGGCAAGTACACACTTTCATCAGCAGAGGTAAGCCAGATTGCACAGACAATGACAGAGCTTTCGGATGCAGACCAGATCAAGAATATGAACAAGCTCCTCGAGGTGCTTGAGGATAATGATGATGTACAGAATGTATATCATTCATGGGATATGCCGGACGAGGAGTAAAACACAAAATAAGCTTCACATCTTGCACCTTTTTCAGGCTTGAAGTATACACATACGTCTACGCCTGAAAAAAGCACAATCTGCTCGCTTCTTTTGTGTTTTTGCAGGTAGAAGAAATAAGCTTGCTTCTTTTGCGTTTTGCAGGCAAAGGCATCCCGCACGATTTAAGAAAATTCGCATTTGATAAAGGGTAATAAAATGAATAACAAAATACTTGCATTATTGGAAAAAACCGTACCGCAGTTGGTTTTTGCTCTGCTCAGCGGAGTGGCATATATGGTAGCTATATACGAGCTGATAATAAAGCAGGCGGCTCCGGGTGGCGGATTGATTTTATTCTTTTTCTGCCCTGCCGTAATCTGCGGTGCCGCACTGGTTCTGATTAAGCTGTTTAAGCAGAACCGTGAGAATGAAAGAGAAGATAATATAATCACTCTTTTCTGGATTCATATAATTTTAATGATAATTGCTGCTGTGATGATTGCAGCATAAAACAACAGCACTGCATAAGCAGTGCTGTTGTTTTTTTAATCCGTCTAAACATTGTGCCATAAAGCACGGTGTTACTCTTCGATTGATTCAGAATTATTCTGCACCGGATTCTTCCAGCTCTTCCTCATACTTGGCTAAAATTGCCTGTTCAAGTAAAGTACGCATTTCACTGTTAATCGGATGTGCGATATCCTTATACTCGCCCTCCGGCGTCTTTCTGCTGGGCATAGCTGTGAAAAGCTTGTCCTGTCCTTCGATCAATTTTATGTCATGAACTACGAATGCGTTATCGAATGTTACTGACGCTACAGCCTTCATCCTGCTGTCTGTCGACACTTTCTTTATCCTGATATCGGTAATCTCCAAGTTATTCACCACCTTCCAACTTTTAGGTTATTACCCCATTTTTGCAGTCTATCCAGTGATGTCCCTATACTATCATTTATTTTATTATAAAATTCCCGATTTGTCAATACTTTTGTGCAAAATTTATTAAAACTATAAAATTTTAATATATCTTTTTGTAAAATTGCGAAAACTTTAATACATTATGCCAATTTATTAAAAAAAATGATTGAATTTTTGGTTAAATGATATATAATTATATATTGGAAGCTTATGGCATACAATGGAGGAATTTATGACACGTTTAAATATATCAGATTTAGAAAATGGCTGCACTATCCACTTTATCGGCATCGGCGGAATAAGTATGAGCGGCCTTGCACAGGTGGCACTTCGCCGCGGCTTTAAGATAACAGGCTCGGACAGAAGCGAATCGGAAATAACAAAGAAGCTTATAACACTCGGTGCAACAGTGTATGTAGGTCACGACGCAAAAAATGTAAACGGTGCATCACTCGTAGTGCACACTGCCGCAGTTCACGAGGATAACCCGGAAATAATCGAGGCAAAGGCACAGGGCATCCGCCTTGTTGACCGCGCGGAGTTCTTAGGTGCAATTATGAAAGAGTTCACCCACGCAGTAGGCGTTGCAGGAACTCACGGCAAAACCACCACAACGGGAATGCTTGCCCACGCACTCATCCACGCAGACACCGACCCGACAATCAGCATCGGCGGCGAGCTTGACCTCATAAACGGCAACATCTGCTGTGGCGAAGGCAATTGCTTTGTAACGGAAGCGTGTGAATACACAAACAGCTTTTTAAAGTTCTACCCGACAATCGCACTCATAACAAATATCGAAGAGGATCACCTCGATTTCTTCTCAGGCATTGAAGAAATCCGTGAAAGCTTTAAAAGCTTCGCACTCCTCACCGAAAACAAGGGTGCAGTGGTTGCAATGTGGGACGATGAAAACGTAAGAAAAGCACTTTGCGGCTGTGACTCTCTTAATATCATCAAATACGGAATGAGCACAGACTGCGATTACTATCCCGAAAACATAGTAACAACCGCAGGCTATCCGACCTATGACGTGATGTATAAGGGCGAAAAAATCTGCTCAGTAAGCCTTAACGTACCGGGAAATCACAATATTTTAAACTCACTCGCAACACTTGCCGTATGCCGCGAATTAGGCGTGGATACTGAAACTGCAGCAAGAGGAATTGAGACCTTCAGAGGCACACACCGCCGCTTTGAAAAGAGAGGAATGTTAAACGGTGCAATCGTAATAGACGATTACGCACATCATCCGACCGAAATCAAGGCAACCTTAAAGGCGGCAAAGGAATTCCCTCATAACAAAATCCGCTGTATTTTCCAGCCGCACACATATTCAAGAACCAGAACGCTCTGGCAGGAATTTGTAGAAGCGTTTGACGATGCAGACGAGCTGATTATGACACACATCTATGCGGCACGAGAGGTATTTGACGGAGTAACCAGACCTGAAAATCTCGTAAATGACATTGCAAAAAGAGGCATAAATGCAAAATACATCGAGGATTTTGCGGACATAATAGAGGAAGTAAAAGCAACGGCACAGGAAGGAGACATAATCTTCACAATGGGTGCCGGCGATGTAACTGAAATAGGATATGAGCTGGTGAAGTAAATTTCGTAAAATATATTGACAAAATCAATCTGTTATGATAATATATAAATGTAAAAGAGAACATATTCTCATTTTACGTGCATAAGATAATTATTGAGCAAACGCTCATAAATATTGGTGCGAACGAATAGCCGTGCCATCCCTTTCGTTGGGGAATTTAAATATGCAACGAAGTTGACCGATTGGGGTAGTGAAAACCAATAGCTATTCATTAGGTGGGTTGCGGCTTTGCAATCCACCTTTTTCATTGGGAGCTTTTATATGTCAACAACAAACCTGAAACAATTACTTGAAAATTACAACAAAAATTTATGTAATAAAGTTTTTAAATATACAGTTTTTAATAAAACAAAAAACAATACAGATATACTTATTATACGCTTTTACAAGGAAAACCTGTGTCATCTGCTCGGCTTACAGCACGTCTATAATGATTCTAAAAAATTCCTTGGTGAATCCGGATATAAATTAATATACAATCAAAAAGTGACAGTTAAATCACTGAAAGAACATAACAAAGACGGTTATAATTTCATTAAAATCAAGTTAAAGCATTTTGACGAAATATATGATATTATCAAAAACGGCAAGCTTATATATTTTGATAAATACAAATGTCATCCTCGTACATATATATCAGCAGATTTTATGCTTATTAAAGATAACACCACATATATTCTGCATTTGTTTTTACGCAAAGAAACCGACAATACAGATAATTATTCACCTGTTTCCTTCATCATTCATACAAATAAAGATAAGCATTATCATCAGTACATCAATAAACAGACTCCAAAGAAAATATTGTCATTTGAAGAGATAACGCTACGATAACACAAAGCCCGAAGCTTTTCGCTTCGGGCTTTATTCATATTACTTTGTTAATGCATCAACAATAGCATCTGTAATCTTTTCACTTCCTGCTTCGTTTGTGAAGAGGTATGTGTCGCCGTCTGTGTGACGGTAGTACTTCTGTGCATCTGCACTTGTCCAGAGTGCACCGAGGTCAATCACCTTCAAGCCGTTTGCATCTGCAACCTTCTTGATTACTGCTGAGTAGTCTGCCTGTGTGAGGCCTGCATTGTTTGTCACGCCGTCAGCAAAGCCGCCCGGATAGTAGCTTGATGTGAGAGTCATAAGATAAATCTCTGCATCGCCAAACTGCTTCTTTGCCTTTGTAGCAAATGCAGTTGCCGCCTTCTCGAAATCAGCAATCGGCATATTCATCATCCAGTCGTATGAGCCTGCGTGTACGATTACTGTGTCATACTCGTTCTTCGGAAGTCCTGAAATGAACGAATCTGATGCAAGTGCAACGCCTGTCTGTGCTGTATAGCGTAAGCCGTCCTCACCCTTAACATAGAGCTTCTTTGCGTTTAACGCCTTATCAATGTCGATAAGCCACTGGTCGCCGTTGTTTAACTGGCTGTCACCCAAGAGATAGATTGACTTATCAGCGAACTTGTCAGTTTCAGCCTGCTTTGTGATAGCCTCACTCTTTGTAAAGGTTGTCGGAGCAGTTGATGTTTCCATAAAGTTCACGTAAAGAATATGACGGCTTGTGAGCTTCACATTGATTGTGTAGCGGATATATGCCGCATTCTCCGGAGCAGTAACGAGCTTTGACATATCATCTGTGCCGCCTGAAATGAAGTTCTTGTTGCTGTCATAGAAAGCGTATGACTTCACGAGATTTGTGTACTGATGTACATTCGGGTGATAAACTGCCGCAAAGTACTGCTTGCCGCCGTTTACCGGAGCGAAGTTTGTTACGGTGCAGCTTGCATCGTCAATAACCTCACCTGTTGCCGGGTCAATCTGACCGATTGCAAGGTCGGGAACATATGTATTAACACCCTCCTGCGGCTTAGCCACAGGAATTGATACTGTATTGCCCGCTGATGAGCCGCTGTTGCCACTCTGAGCCGGAGCCTCTGTTGCAACAGGAGTCTCGTCAGTTGTGATAATAACCGCTCTTGCCTCGCCGTC
>JAZQHZ010000274.1:0-9143 GCA_045540855.1 Clostridia bacterium | reverse complement strand
GGCTTCTCCTTGAGGAGAGGCTCCGCCGCAGGCGGTGGTGAGGTGTAGGATGCGAAGCATCCGTCGGATTTTCCACCTCATCCGGCACTTCGTGCCACCTTCCCCTCAAGGGGAAGGCAACACCGCTAAACATTAATTTATTATACCACACATCCGGTAAAGATGCAACTGAAAAGAGGATTGCATCGCAATCCTCTTTATGTATCTGAATTATTCAGCATACTTGTCCTCGTTGTTCCATGAATAGAACTTTCTGATGTCTGCGCCAACCTTCTCTAAGTCGTGCTCAGCCTTGAGGTTTCTTGTAGCGATGAAGTGTGCTCTGCCGTTGTTGTTCTCAGCAATCCAGTTAGTAGCAAATGTACCGTCCTGAATCTCCTCTAAGACCTTCTTCATCTCCTTCTTTGTCTCCTCTGTGATTATACGCTTACCTGTGCAGTAATCGCCGTACTCAGCTGTGTCTGAGATTGAATATCTCATCTTTGAGAAGCCGCCTGCATAGATAAGGTCTACGATTAACTTCACCTCGTGAATACACTCGAAGTATGCATTTCTCGGGTCATAGCCTGCCTCAACCAATGTCTCGAAGCCTGCCTGCATTAAAGCTGTAACACCGCCGCAGAGAACTGCCTGCTCACCAAAGAGGTCTGTCTCTGTCTCGCACTGGAATGTTGTTTCAAGGATAGCAGCTCTTGCACCGCCTACGCCTGCACCGTATGCTAATGCCATATCTAAAGCCTTGCCGGTTGCATCCTGCTCAATAGCAACAAGACACGGAACACCCTTGCCCTCTTCGTACTCTGAACGTACTGTGTGGCCCGGTCCCTTCGGAGCGATCATTGCAACGTCAACAAATGCCGGCGGAACAATCTGCTTGAAGTGGATGTTGAAGCCGTGTGCGAACATTAACATATTGCCCTCTTCGAGGTTCGGCTCGATGTCATTCTTATAGATTGAAGCCTGCTTCTCGTCCGGAGTAAGAATCATAATGATGTCAGCCTTCTTTGCAGCCTCTGCTGTCTCATATACCGGGATACCGTAAGCCTCAGCCTTAGCTGCTGACTTTGAACCCTTTCTTAAACCTACAATTACGTTTACACCGCTGTCCTTTAAGTTCTTTGCGTGTGCGTGTCCCTGTGAGCCGTAACCGATGATTGCTACTGTCTTACCGTCTAAAAGCTTTAAATCGCAGTCTGACTCATAGAATACTCTTGCCTCACGGCCTAATGATTTTGCCATTGGAATTACCTCTTTCCGTTTTGAAAATATATATTTATCCCGATGGGATATTTGGTTTATTTATCGAGCTTGAGCATCGTTGTGCCTCGCTCTATTGCAGTGATACCCGTACGTGAGATTTCCTCAATTCCGTACGATTCCACCATTGCAAGGAGTGCGTCAATTTTATTGACGCCGCCGCTCATCTCAATTGTGAGCGTGTTGGGTGAGACGTCTACTATCTTTGAGCGGAAAATCGACACGATTTCCATAATCTCACCACGTGTTTTTGGAGTTGAACGAACCTTGATCAGTGCAAGCTCTCTCACAACTGCCTCATCATCACGGAGCACTTTGATTTTAAGTACCTCCATCATCTTTGACACCTGCTTTGAAATCTGCTCTATAATCTGCTCGTCACCCGTAACCTCTATTGTTATTCTTGAAATTGTTTCGTCCTGGGTTGTACCAACCGAAAGCGAATTGATGTTGTAGCCACGGCGTGTGAATAAGCCGACTACTCTTGAAAGTACGCCTGCGTGGTTTTCAACCAGTACGGATAAAATGTATTTTTTCTCCATTGCCATCACGCCTTTCTTGCCTCATCGAATTTTTCCAGTGTAGGTAAGTGCGGGTCAACCTCAACCACAAGCAGGTATGCTCTGTCGTCTGAAAGCATCTCATCAATTGCAGCACTAACACCGCTGTTTTCGCCTACATAACCGTTTCTGATGCCGTAAGCCTCTGCGATTTTGTTGAAATCCGGACTTCCGTCGATATAAACCGCCTGATAGTTTGCATCATACGCATTTCTCTGAAGCTCGTGTACCATTCCGAGACGGTTGTTCTTGAAGATTACCATCTTAACCGGTGCATCGTGCTGACACATTGCACCCAGTTCCGGCATATCCATCTGGAATGAGCCGTCACCTGCAACCGCAATTACAGGCATCTTATCGGCATCGCCGTCTTTAACTGCCTTTGAAGCACCGATTGCCGCCGGTAAGCCATAGCCCATAGTACCGAAGCCGCCGCTTGTAAGGAAGTGATGCGGTTCTGTGACATTGAAATGGTTTGCACACCACAGCTGGTTCTGACCAACCTCGGTTGTGAGATAAACCTCTGAATTTGTCTTTTTCGCAAGTGTTTCAAGGAAATATCTCGGATTAACCGTGCCCGTATCGTCACTTATTGCAACCATAGTCTGGTCTGCCCGAAGCTGCTTTGCAGTGTTTACCCATTCATCATCAGCCCTGTAACCGTCAAGAAGCGGAATAAGATGAGTGATTACATTTTTTATGTCGCCCACAACCGGAATCAGCGGCATAATATTCTTGCCGATTTCCGCCGGGTCAATATCTATGTGAATAACCTTGCATTCTTCTTCAAGTCCCTGTGCGTTTGCGACAGTTCTGTCTGCTAAGCGTGAGCCCATTACTATCACAAGGTCAGAACGGTTGAAAATCATATTCGCCCATTTTGTGCCGTGCGAGCCGATCATACCGAAATATCCTTCATCGGTTGACGGCATGACACCGATTCCCATAAGCGTTGAAACAACCGGAATGTTACTAAGCTCTGCAAGCCTTCTGAACTCTTCAACTGCGTCTGAAATAACAACGCCGCCGCCTGCTAAGAAAACAGGCTTCTTTGCCTTTTTAATTGCTCTTGCAACCTTTTTAAGCTGTGCTTCGTTAGTTTTGCCGTTGAGCTTGTAGCCACGCAGCATAGGCTTTATGTCCTCCTCCGGGAAGTCATATTCCTCTAAGAATACGTCAAGCGGAACGTCGATTAAAACAGGTCCCGGTCTGCCGGTGGAAGCGATATGGAATGCTTCGTCAATAACACGCTGAATCTGTGAAACCTCTGTAACAAGGTAGCTGCATTTTGTAAAGGGAAGGGTTGCACCTGTGATGTCAACCTCCTGGAAGGCATCCTTGCCGATGAGATTTCTTGCAACCTGACCTGTGATAACAACCATAGGAACAGAGTCCATATAAGCGGTTGCGATACCTGTTATAAGGTTGGTTGCACCCGGACCTGAGGTAGCGGTACAAACGCCGACCTTGCCGGTTACTCTGGAATATCCCGATGCCATATGTGCGGCACCCTGCTCGTTACGAGTGAGGCAATGCTCTATTGAAGAAAATGAAAGTCTGTCAATAAGAGGTGCATTTGAAGCACCCGGGTAACCGAAGATTACCTTAACACCGTGCTTTTCAAGCGTTTTAACAGCCATCTGAGCACCTGTCATTTTCACAAATATCCCTCCTCTCGCTATATAAACCGCAAAGCGGTAATATGCATAATTTTTATTTTTATACCATTATATTTTAACAGAATAAACCCGTAATGTCAATAGCTTTTGAGGGTGCGAAATGTATTTTTAAACAGTTTTACTGTATATTTTTTGCATTTTGTTTACAATTAAATTATTATGCACAAAAAGATTTACTTTGCGGCGGATTTGTGATAGAATAATAGAAACGAAATATGAAAGGAAACAAAAACATATGAAAAACGAATATAAAAATCCATTAGTATTACGCAGGGCAGATCCGTGGGTTTACCAATATAACGGAATGTATTATTTTACAGGCTCAATTCCGCAGTATGACTGCATTGAGCTTCGCTGTGCACCAACCCTGAATGGCTTGCGTGATGCAAAGCGTACAATCGTATGGCGGGCACATACCGAGGGTGAGATGTGTAACCATATCTGGGCACCGGAATTACACAGGGTGAACGATAAATGGTACATCTATTTCACTGCAGCACCCAAGCACGATAAATGGAGCATCCGTCCGCACGTGCTCGAATGCAGTGACGAAGACCCGATTACGGGCACCTGGGTGGAAAAGGGCAGAATCATCCTTCCGCAGGACAGCTTCTCGCTTGATATGACAACCTTTATGCATAAGGGTGAGCAATACATATTCTGGGCACAGACTCCGCAGCCGGAGATTGGCTCATGCATATACGTTGCAAAAATGGAAAATCCGTGGACACTTGCAAGCGATGCAGTGATGCTTACAAAGCCGGAATATGACTGGGAAATCCAGGGCTTCAAGGTTAATGAGGGCCCTGCAATTCTGGTGCATGAGGGTAAGGTCATTATGACCTATTCGGCATCGGATACGGGCTGGAGATATTGTATGGGTATGCTCTGGGCAGACGAAAACGCAGATTTACTCGATCTTGCAAGCTGGCATAAGAGCAGTGAGCCGGTATTTAAAACCTGCGAAGAAAACGAAATGTTCGGTCCCGGACACAGCTGCTTCACAATGGACGGTGACAAGCACGTGCTTGTATATCATTGCAGAAGCTACAAGGAAATTGTGGGCGATCCATTATACGACCCGAACAGACACGCAAGAGCGAAAAGCTTTACTTTCGATAAAGACGGACTCCCGGTATTCGGTCAGCCGGTGGCAGAGGGTTAATAATGAAATTACAAACAGGCGATAAATTTGAACTGAAAATTGAATCAATTTCCTCGGACGGAAATGGCGTAGGTCACATTGACTCCATAGCGGTGTTCGTGCCGTATACTGCCGTCGGTGACCTTGTTTGCGTGCGTGTTAAAGAGGTAAAGAAGAACTATATAACGGCTGAGGTTGTGGAGATAATCACACCTTCGCCCGGGCGAGTTGACGTTAAGTGTGGAAGGTACTATGAATGCGGCGGCTGTGTGCTGATGCATATGAATTATGAAGCACAGCTTGAAGCGAAAAAGGGCATAATCGAAAACGCAATGCGACGAATCGGCGGGTTTAAGGATTTTACCGTCAGTAATATGTACGGTATGGACGAGCCGTGGCGATACCGCAACAAGATGGTGTTCCACGCAGGGCGTGACGGTGACAGGAATGTTTTCGGCTTCTATGCACCGAAATCGCACAGGGTGATACCGCTCGGCGATTGCCTGACGGGTGCGGCAGAGAATGAAGGAATAATACGTGCCGTTACGGAGTATATGGACGAAGCCGGGCTTTCGATTTATGATGAAAAGTCGGGCAAGGGCACAGTGCGTATGATTTTTGTGCGTAAATCGGCACAAAACGGTGATACAATGGTAGTGCTGAGTGTGAATGCAACAAAGCTTGCGAAAACGGAGCTGTTGGTTGAAAAGCTGAAATCTGCTTGCACGACTCTTGCGAGTGTGATTCTGAATGTCAATACGGAAAAGCGTTCGCACGGGCTCGGGATGAAAAATATCACTCTATACGGTGCGGATTTCATTGAGGATGATATCAGTGGAGTGAAGTTCCGGATTTCACCGCACAGCTTTTTCCAGATAAATCCGGTAATGACGGAGAAATTGTATTCAAAGGCAATTGAAATGGCACAGCTTACGGGCAGTGAGCGTGTGATGGATATTTATTGCGGAATCGGCACAATTTCGCTTTTGGCGGCAAAATCAGCGAAAAATGTAATTGGTGTGGAGATTGTGGAAAAGGCAATCGAGGATGCAAGGGAAAATGCGGTACGTAACGGCATTGAAAACGCAACCTTCTTTGCCGACAGTGCTCAAAATATAGTACCGAAGCTGATAGAATCGGGAGAACGTCCCGACGTAGTGATACTCGACCCGCCGAGAAAGGGCTCAGACAGCGAAACTCTCGGAGCAATTTTAAAGGCAAAGCCGAAGCGGATTGTATACGTATCGTGCAATCCGGCAACGCTCGCACGTGATGCAAGAGTGCTGTGCGACGGCGGCTATGAAATAGAAAATGTCTGCGGCTTTGACCAGTTTTCACATACACATCATATAGAGACGGTAGTATTGATGTCAAGGGTGGATGGGCAAAGTGCCGGCAATGCTTGATTTTATGCGGTTTATGGGGTTTTTATGAAAATGCAGAAGTCAGCTTGCAAATCAGTGAAAAATATAGAAATTCGATTTTGATACTAAAAAGTGTGAAAGAGTTGGGTTGCCCAATTTGACAGTGTTCCAATTTGATAATGTGCTGATTTGATGTCAAACTTGAAAAATGGCTAAAATTCATAGGGTTGAGTTGCCTGATTTAATAGTGTGCGGATTTGATGTTGATAAAAATAGGTTTTGAACAGATGAAAAAAGGAGGTCTTCTAATGTCGTTTAATCCAGGATTAGAAATAGGACAGATATTAAAAAATGCAGATATTGTAGAAATTTTTAAGTGTGGAAATATGGGCGGAATGCGTCGCTCAAGAACAACAAACACACTTGTTATTGTATCTGACTACACAAAAGGTATTTATCACGATAAATGGATAGGAGGAGTCCTTCATTATACTGGTATGGGTAAGTCAGGAGATCAGGATATTCATTGGGCACAGAATGCTACATTGGCTGAATGTGGTCATAATGGAGTCGATGTTCATCTGTTTGAGGTTATGGATGCCGGTGAATATATCTATTGTGGAAGGATAGAGCTTGTAAGCAAGCCATACACCGAAATCCAACCAGGTGAAGATGGTAACGATAGAAAAGTATGGATGTTTCCAGTTAGACCGGTGCCGGATAATGATGTAAAGAAACCGCAGATGTTTGTATTTAAGGACATGGAGGATTACAAGTCTCGTGGCAAGAATGTCGATGAAGAATATGCAAAGATGGTAGCTGCGAAGAAAAAGAAAGGTGGCAAGGCGCCTGTTGTAGCACCTGTTATTCCAAAGCCAGAGCCGAAGCCGCTAGTTGTTATACCAGCTGATATTGTTGGGAAGCAGGTAAAGCATAAAACGTTTGGAACAGGTGAAATTACTGCCATCGAAGGAGCTTCAATTACAGTAAATTTTGATAAAGTCGGAGAGAAGAAAATGGGTTATGAGTTTTGCATGAAAAATAACATGTTAGAATTCATTTAAGTGAGACAATGATGAAAACAGTAAAAGTAGTAGCAGCAGTAATCTGCGATACGTTTGAGAATACATCTAAGATATTTGCAACAGCAAGAGGATATGGAGAGTTTAAAGGCCAGTGGGAATTTCCTGGAGGAAAGGTTGAAGCGGGAGAAACACCACAACAGGCCCTTATCCGAGAAATTCAAGAGGAGCTTGATGTTAAAATCGAAGTTGGTGAATTGATTGATACCGTAGAGTATGATTATCCAACTTTCCATTTGAGTATGGATTGCTTCTGGTGTATTGTGATTGATGGTGAAATTATTCTCAAAGAAGCAGAAGATGCAAAATGGTTGAGTAAAGATGAATTATATAATGTTGATTGGCTTCCTGCCGATATATCGTTGATTAAAAGAATACAAAATAGCATATTAATATGATATGGCTGATTCGATAACAATAAAAATGATAAATTCTGCTATTGGAGATTACATGTGCTTAATATGAGGTTAAGGGTGGATGGTGAAATAGATGTTATGAGAAGTAATATAGATATAAACCCCATTGAAACAAAGTACAATGGGTTTAAATTTAGAAGTCGTCTAGAAGCAAGGTGGGCTATTTTCTTTGATATGATTAATCTCAAATATGAGTATGAAGTTGAAGGATTTGAGATGAATGGAATAAGATATCTGCCGGATTTCTATATTCCAAGTCTTGATAGATGGTTTGAAATAAAATCGAAGCCACTAAGCGAATATGAAATGAAAAAGTGTGAAGAATTTTGCTTCAATAAAGACAATGAGAATATAAAGTTTTCGGTATTAATAGGGTCTCCTGAAGCTGTAAAAATAGATAATTTTGCTGGCGTATTGGAGTATGTATGGGAGTGGCCATCAGAAAAGTATCCAGAAAATTATAGGTTCCTTGCTCCAGATGAGTTATCTGAAAAAGAATACTATTCGCGTTTTGTGAGAGGATTGTGGATTGTTCCGGGTGTAACAGAGGAAGAACTTACATTGGCAGCAACTGCGGCAAGAGAAGCAAGATTTGAGTTTGGAGAATCAACTAAACTGAGAAGAAAAATTAAAAATGATGAGGTAAAGTAGTTATGTATGTATTGGATACAAATGCATTTTATTATGCAGCAGGGATATCTGAATGCACCTATGATATAAATAAACTTCAAAAACTCATAGATGAAAATGAAGTGTTTATTTCATCAACTTCATTATTTGAATTTTTGATTAAATATCGCAATGATATAGAGACTATTCATAAAGGTGGAAGATATCTGTGGGAGAAAAAAATTAAGCTAGTAGGTAATGTAATTAATCCTTTGCCGGAAAATTTTACCGGGGATATTGTGAATATAACAAATAGCGAATTAGAAAAACTTTGTGAGAGTATTCTTGAGAATAAAATCGATGTGGAAAGTAGGTTCATTTCTGTGTTATTTGATATGTGCTTATTTTCGGGTTTTTACTTTTCAGCATTGTCTAATGGGAGCGAGCCATCAGGATTTTGTTTTCAAGTATTCGAAAAAGTGTACAAAATGTTTGCTCAAATAAATCTTGATGTCTTTGAAGATATACTTACGGAAGGTTATAAAACAGATGACTGTGAAAATTATGTAAGAAATTGTTTTTATAATTTATTAGCATTTGAGCTTGAGAAAGGTATTCCATTTATAGAACGAGCTAAAGCGATTGGCGACGATGATGAAATTCCTGATGCAGATGAATGGGTGTCTGTAGAGGACTATTCTAATGATACTGAAAAATTAAATAATAAAATGCAAACGAAGACAAGTACGGCATTTTTGCAAAGGTTAGCGGTTGTGTATTGGAAAAACAACAATGACCCTGAATTAGATAATTATATACTTAAGATTAAGTCTATTTTTGATAAAAAGGTTGGACTATCCGCATTGCAAGATTATTTTTATGATACTTTAGTCGAAATAATGACAAAAGGAGCAGCTCTTTGGAAAAATGATTTATTGGATGCAATTATTCTGTGTAATGTTCAGGATTTGCATGTTATGATTACTTATGATAATGGAGTAATTAAGCGCATGGAGAAAAGACAATTAGAAT
>JAZQHZ010000273.1:0-3202 GCA_045540855.1 Clostridia bacterium | reverse complement strand
ACCTTTAATGCATCAAACATATCTCTTACCTCCTGTAAGATTAGTATTCTTTAAATTTACAAATCTATTCAAATCAAGCGACAGCTCATGCTGCCGCTTGACTAATTATTATTTAAAATAGTTTACGCCGGCTTCAAATATCTTCTGATCCTTATTACCCGGTACATTGCCTGCAATGTTCTGACCCAATCTCTCGCTGTGTCCCATCTTACCGAGAACTCGTCCGTCCGGTGATGTGATACCCTCAATTGCCGCCATTGAACCGTTCGGGTTCCAGTCGATATCGTACGTTGCAATACCCTGCGGATTTACATACTGAGTTGCAATCTGACCGTTTGCCGCTAACTGTGCAATGATTTCAGGACTTGCTACAAATCTACCCTCACCGTGTGATACTGCGATTGTGTGCATATCGCCTGTGTTTACGTTAGCAAGCCACGGGCTCTTATTTGAAGCAATTCTTGTATATACCATTCTTGAGATATGTCTGCCGATTGTATTGAATGTCAGAGTCGGTGAATTTTCGTCCATATCTCTGATTTCGCCGTACGGTACAAGACCAAGCTTTATAAGTGCCTGGAAACCGTTACAGATACCGAGCATAAGACCGTCACGGTTCTTTAACATATTCATTACAGCTTCCTTAACCTGCGGATTTCTGAACGCTGTTGCAATGAACTTACCTGAACCCTCCGGCTCGTCACCGCCTGAGAATCCGCCCGGAATCATAACAATCTGTGAATTGTCTATTCTCTTCTTCATCTCAGCTAATGAGTATGCAACGTCATCACCTGTGAGGTTTCTTACTACGAATACATCCGCTACTGCGCCTGCACGCTCGAATACTCTTGCTGTGTCGTACTCACAGTTTGTACCCGGGAATACCGGAATAAATACTCTCGGCTTTGCAAACTTCTCAGTTGCAACTGTGATTGTTCTCTTGTCATATGAATATGTTTCCGGCTCCTCAGTGAAGTTACCTGCCTTTGTCGGGAATACCTTTTCAAGCGGCTTTGTCCATGTGTCAATTGCCTCGTCAAGTGAAATCTCAACTCCGCAAGCTTCAAGCTTAGCACTGTCTGTTGTTTCACCGATTGTAGCTGCACCGTCTACCTCTTCCTCAACCTCTAATACAATTGAGCCAATCGGAGCATAGAATAAGATATCGTTTGTAACGTTATCATAAAGCTTAACGCCAATCTTGTTACCGAATGCCATCTTCGAAACCGTTTCAGCAAGACCGAAGCCCTTAACAGTTGATGCCGATAATACCTTACCCTCGCTTACGAGTGCGTAAATTGCATCATACATCGCCTTCAGCTCGTCAAACTTCGGCAAATCGTTCTCGTCACGCTTTACTGTGAACATAACAAGCTTTGAGCCTGACTTCTTTAATTCCTGTGAAACAACCTTATCTGCCTTCATCGGAGCTACTGCAAACGATGTTAATGTCGGCGGAACGTCTAACTCGTTGAATGAGCCTGACATTGAGTCCTTACCGCCGATTGCGGCGATTCCTAATGCGAGCTGTGTCTTATATGCACCTAAGAGTGCTGCAAACGGCTTGCCCCAACGCTTCGGGTCTGTACCCAAACGTTCGAAATACTCCTGGAATGTGAGATAGATTGTCTTGTAATCTGCACCTAACGCAACTGCCTTTGAAACCGATTCAACAATTGCATAGGTTGAGCCGTGGTACGGGCTCCACTTTGAAATTGTCGGGTTATAGCCAAATGTCATAACTGTTGCTGAATTTGTTTCGCCCTCTAATACCGGCACCTTTGCAGCCATACCGTCAGCCGGTGTGAGCTGATACTTGCCGCCAAATGGCATAAGAACTGAGCCTGCACCGATTGTTGAGTCAAACTTCTCTGACAAGCCCTTCTGTGAGCATACGTTAAGGTCTGCAAGTGTTTCTAACCACTTAGCCTTTACATCTGTTACTACCTGTGGCTTCATTACGCATTCGCCCGGAAGCACTACCTCGATGTCTGTATTCTTTGTTGCACCGTTTGTATTTAAGAAGTCTCTTGAAATATCGCAGACTGTCTTGCCTCTCCAGCTCATAACAAGTCTGTTTTCATCAGTTACAACTGCAACCTTTGTTGCCTCTAAGTTCTCTTCGTTAGCGTACTTAATGAATGTATCAGCATCCTTTGCACGAACTACAACAGCCATTCTCTCCTGTGATTCGCTGATTGCTAATTCTGTACCGTCAAGACCTTCGTATTTCTTCGGTACCATATCAAGGTCAATCTTTAAGCCGTCTGCCAACTCACCAATAGCAACCGATACACCGCCTGCACCGAAGTCATTACAACGCTTGATGAGTGTTGTAACCTTGTTATCTCTGAATAATCTCTGAAGCTTTCTCTCTACCGGCGGATTACCCTTCTGTACCTCTGAGCCGCACTCTACAACTGAATCCTCTGTATGTGCCTTTGATGAGCCTGTTGCACCACCAATACCGTCACGGCCTGTACGTCCGCCAAGGAGGATGATAACATCGCCGTCTGACGGAACCTCACGAATTACGTTTGCCTTCGGAGCTGCACCGATAACTGCACCGATTTCCATTCTCTTTGCAACGTAGCCCTCGTCATAGATTTCCTGAACCTGACCTGTTGCAAGACCGATCTGGTTACCGTATGAGCTGTAACCTGATGATGCCTGCTTTACGATTGTTCTCTGCATAAGCTTACCCGGAATTGTTTCGTCAAGTGTCTTTCTCGGATCGCCTGCACCTGTTACACGCATAGCCTGATATACGTATGAACGGCCTGAGAGCGGGTCACGAATAGCACCACCAAGACAGGTTGCGGCACCGCCGAACGGCTCGATTTCTGTCGGATGGTTATGTGTCTCATTCTTGAACATAATGAGCCAGTCCTCTTCATTGCCGTTTACCTCAACCGGCATTACGATTGAACAAGCATTGATTTCCTCTGACTCGTCAATCTCCTTCAAGAGTCCCTGCTTCTTTAACTGCTTAACAATGATTGTAGCCATATTCATAAGGCAGATATTTCTGTCCGGTGAATATAAATCAGCCTTTGCAGCCTTGTATTCCTCATATGCAGCGGCAATTACATCTGCATACTTGCCTTCGTTAATTGTAACGTTATTAATCTTTGTTGAGAATGTAGTATGACGGCAGTGGTCTGACCAGTATGTATCAATCATTCTTAACTCTGTAACCGTC
>JAZQHZ010000272.1:0-5395 GCA_045540855.1 Clostridia bacterium | reverse complement strand
TGTAGGGGCGAACCGTGTTCGCCCGTTTACCAAATATCGGTGATTATCCCGGGCGAACACGGTTCGCCCCTACAAACGCACCTCATAAACATTAATTTGTCAATATCAAATCCCAATCATTATATAATCAAATTACATATTAGTCAAGCAAAAATTCAAATATTTACCGTTTATTTACTTAATCTGTAAAAATCGTCAAAATATGTCGGGTATGATACCGCAACGCACTCTGCATCGTCAAGGGTTGATTCGCCTTGTGCTCTTTGTGCTAAAATTGCAAGGCTCATTGCCATTCTGTGGTCGCCGTAGGTCTTGAAATCTGCTCCCTTGATTGTGTTGGCGCCGTTTATAATCATACCGTCCTCGGTTTCGGTTATGTCAATTCCGCACTTCATAAACTCATCCACCACTGCACGGATTCTGTTTGTTTCCTTTACCTTTAATTCCTGTGCATCACGGATTATAGTCTGTCCCTGAGCAAATACCGCCGCAACGGCAATTACCGGTAATTCATCAATGAGTCTTGGGATTATGTCGCCGCCGATTTCTGTGCCCTTGAGCTGGGATGAACGGATTACTATGTCCGCAACTCTCTCACCCGTTGCAACACGCTCGTTTATAAGCTCCATATCTGCACCCATTGCCTTAAATACATCAATAATTCCTGTTCTTGTGGGATTTATGCCTACATTTTTTATTGTTATGCAAGAATCCGGCATTATAGCACCAAGCACCATAAAGAATGCGGCTGAAGAAATATCGCCCGGCACCTCGATGTCCTGAGCGTTAAGCTCTTTGCCCGGACGTACTGTTATATCATTGCCGTCAACTTCGATATCCGCACCCATTGCCTTGAGCATAAGCTCCGTATGGTCACGGGACTTTTCCTTTTCGTGAATAACCGTCTTGCCGTCGGCATAGAGACCTGCTAAAATAAGAGCAGTCTTGACCTGTGCCGAAGCAACGGTCATTTTATAATCCATACCGCTAAGTCTTGTGCCTGTAATATGTAACGGACAGAAATCGCTGTCGATTTTTGCACCCATAAGCGAAAGCGGCTCACGTACACGCTTCATAGGGCGCTTGCAGATTGATGCATCGCCCGTTATATCGCACTCGAAATCCTGACCGGAAAGTATTCCGCAAAGCAGTCTTGTGGTAGTGCCGCTGTTACCGGTATAGAGAGTATTCTGCGGCTTTGTAAGTCCTTTTAAGCCCTTGCCGTGGACGATGATTTCAGTGTCTCTGTCCTCAATTTCTATTCCCATTGCTCTAAAGCAGTCGATTGTGGAAAGACAGTCTGCACCACGCAAAAAGCCTGTTATCTTAGTGTTACCCTTTGCAAGCGAGCCGAGCATTACGGCTCTGTGTGAAATTGATTTATCGCCCGGAACGGTAACTGTGCCGTTTGCCGAGGTGATTTTTTTTATGCTGTATTTCATTCGGGTATCTCCTTATGAATTTTAATCAAAAAATATACATAGTATATTATAGCACATCTTATTCGGATTTGCAATAGTCGATTTGGAGGAAGGAATGAAAAAACAAAGCTTCATAACGGGTGCGGCGATACTGATGGCGGCGAATGCAATTTCCAAAATTCTTGGTGCGTTCTTCAAAATCCCGCTTACATACATACTTCGTGAAGAGGGAATGGCAATATACAATACCGCTTTTTCGGTATATGTGATGTTCCTTGCGTTCGTGGTATCGGGTATACCCACTGCACTTTCAAAAAGCGTGGCACAGTCAGAGCCGAAAAAAGCGATTGCCATAACCGATTCGGCACAGAAGGTATTATTCGTGATGGGACTTTTATTGAGTGCCATACTCTATTTCGGTGCAGAATTCTTTGCCTACGCAATGAAAGAGCCGCTGTCCGTTACAGCGATGAAATACATAGCTCCATCGGTGTTTTTTGTGGCACTTGGAACTGCACCGAAAAGCTTTTTCCACGGCTCGTCCAATATGATACCGCCCGCAATTTCGCAGGTGGTGGAGGCAGTGGCAAAGCTTGTTATCGGCTACGGACTTGCTCTTGTGCTCCTTTATATGGGCAGGGCAAGAGCGGCGGCAGGTGCGGTTGCAGGTGTTACGATAGGCGAAATAATTGCAACGGCAATATTGCTGGGTGCATACCTTGTGCAGAGATTTAAAACAAAGCCCGAAAAGGGCAGGGGATATATGAAGGAGCTTATGTCGGTAGCATTGCCGCTTTTAATGATAGAGGCGGCAGTTGATGCGGTGTCGTTGACGGATACGTCGATATTGCGTACAAGGATGCTTGCTTCGGGACTTACGCAGGAGGAGGCACGTGTACTCTACGGTGCATTTACGGGCTATGCACTGACAATATTTAATCTGCCTATCGGCATACTCGCAACAATCGGCGTGAGCCTTATGCCCGTCACTGCGGCGGCTTTCGCGCAGGATGATATGGAGCGTGTGCGAAGGTCTATGCAGTCGGGAATCGAGCTGTCGCTATTTATAAGCGTGCCGTCGGCAGTGATGATGTGGGTTATTCCTGAGGAGCTGTTGTATTTATTATTTAAGAACACATTCTCGGCACTGATGCTCAAATATATGTCGCCGTGCGTGGTAGTGATGAGCTTGATTCAGATGATTGCGGCAATGCTTCAGGCAAGTGGAAGAATACTTACTCCGGCGGCGGTGACGTGCGGCGGACTTATAATAAAGCTTGTGCTGATGTGGGTGCTGTGTGCAGTGCCGGAGCTGAATATATACGGTGCAATCATAAGTGCCAATATAGTGTATCTGACGGTGCTGATTGTGGATAAAACGATTTTAAGGAAGGTAACCGGGCTTAAAATTAGCATATTAAAGGCAATTATACAGCCGCTTCTGGCATCGCTTGCAATGGCGGTGGTGGTGGAGCAGGCATTGCTCTATTCGTCCCGGAGCGTGCTTTCTATTATTGCAGTTTGCGGTGCAGGCGGTGCGGTGTATGTGATTTTAATGTGCATAATGAAGAACTTGACGAAAATCGGGATAAATAATATTGACAAACAATTGAAAAAATGATACAATAAATCACAGTAATGCTTTAAATAGTTAAAGTGTAATATGGAGGAAAAGCAGATGGCAGATAAGATTCAGATGAAAACACCGCTCGTCGAGATGGACGGCGACGAAATGACAAGAGTTATATGGCAGTGGATTAAGGATATTTTAATCAACCCGTATGTGGATTTAAAGAGTGAGTACTATGACCTCGGACTTGTTCACAGAAATGAGACTGACGATAAGGTTACATTTGAGAGTGCCGAGGCGGCATTGAAGTATGGCGTGGCAGTAAAGTGTGCAACAATCACACCGAATGCGGCAAGAATGCCGGAATACAACTTAAAGGAAATGTGGAAGTCGCCGAACGGCACAATCCGGGCGATTATGGATGGTACAGTGTTCCGTGCACCGATTCTTGTAAAGGGAATCACACCGTATATCCCGACCTGGACAAAGCCGATTACAATTGCAAGACACGCATACGGCGATGTATATAAGAACGTTGAAATGCAGGTTGAGGCAGGCGGCAAGGCTGAACTGGTTTATACAGATAAGAACGGCAACGTAACAAAGGAAACAATTCACGAGTTCAAGGGTGACGGTATCATTCAGGGACTTCACAACCGTGACGAGAGTATTGCGAGCTTTGCAAAGGCGTGCTTTAACTATGCTTTAGACACTCACCAGGATATCTGGTTTGCCACAAAGGATACAATTTCAAAGAAGTATGACCACCGTTTCAAGGACATCTTCGCAGAGATTTATGAGAATGAATACAAGGAAAAGTTTGAGGCGGCAGGTATCGAGTATTTCTATACACTCATCGACGATGCAGTTGCAAGAGTTATCCGCTCTGAGGGCGGCTACATCTGGGCTTGTAAGAACTATGACGGCGACGTAATGAGTGATATGGTTGCGACAGCATACGGCTCACTTGCAATGATGACCTCAGTTCTCGTATCACCGGACGGCAAGTATGAATACGAGGCGGCTCACGGTACAGTACAGCGTCACTATTACAAGTACTTAAAGGGCGAAGAGACATCAACAAACTCAGTTGCTACAATCTTTGCGTGGACAGGTGCATTAAGAAAGCGTGGCGAGCTTGATGAATTGCCGGAGTTAATGGCATTTGCCGACAAGCTTGAGGCGGCTACAATCAAGACGATTGAGGACGGCGTTATGACAGGTGATTTATATCTGTTATCAAAGCTTGAGAACAAGACAAAGGTAAATACAAAGGAATTCCTTGAAGCAGTTAACGAAAGACTTGCTGAAATGATGTAAGGAAAACAGCAGTTGCAAATGCATTTGCAACTGCTGTTTTTTTACGACCTGAGTTGTATAATTAGATAATATAAGAGGATGCGTCTGCATCCTCTTGAATTTATGTATTCATATGCTGTTTACGGTACGAGCTTGGTGACATTCCTGTCATCTTTCTGAACACATCACCAAAATAGTTGCTGTCCTGATATCCGCAGTACATTGCAATTTCAGTGATTGAATAACGTGTTTCAAGCAGCATATTTATTGCCATCTTTACGCGTACACTGTTTAAGTATTCGTTAAATCCGAAGCCTGTAACCTTCTTGAACTTCTTCGAGAAATATGTCGGGCTCATGTATGCAATTTTTGCGATTTCTTCTAAGTTGATGGGTCTGTTATAGTAATTGCATATGTAACGGCATACGGACTGGATTCTGTCCTCGTACTCGGTGAGGTCATCTGTAAGTCTTAAATTCTTCTGGCTTGAATTCTTGTTGAGATTTATAAGAAGCTCAACAAAGTGAATAATTGCAAGCTGCTGATTGAACTCGTCCTCATAGCGGCACTCGTTTTCAAGCTTACGCAAAAGTGAGTTGAAATTGTGCATATTCGGTGCTGCAATGTGGAGCTTCTTCTGCTCGAAGCACTTCAATAATTCCTCGGTCGGGAAAAGCGGATCAATCTTATTTATAAGCTCGGGTGAGAAATGAACAAGATAACGCTCGTACTTTTCACCTGCATCAAGCACCTGTGTACGGTGGATATCGCCCTTGCTTACAAGGATAACGTCACCGCAGTCGATATCATAAAGTGTATGGTTTATGAAATATCGGCGCTTTCCGCTGATTAAATAATAGATTTCGTAGAAATCGTGCATATGGGAAGAAGCCATACTTGTGCTGGCTGATTCCTGAAGCTGCTCTACTGTTAATAACTGACCATCCTTTAACATAACAATACTCCTTTTTAAAAATATTACTATGATGATACTGTAATTTTAACATAAATATCAAGAAAAAGCAAGTATTTTACTGAAATTTTGTTAAAAAAATTTCAGATGCGCTAAAAATGCTGATAAATGCCACCTTTTTTGGGGTAGACA
>JAZQHZ010000271.1:0-5379 GCA_045540855.1 Clostridia bacterium | reverse complement strand
CAAAAAACGGGTTATTACCTGCAATATACTATGATAATCTGAAAGGAATCAAGAAAATAAGGCATATTTTTGATATAATAAACGAAATGGTCACATCGCTGTTAATGCGTGTGACCATTTTGTCTACAGTCTGAAACGGTTTCCTATCGGAAACCGTTTTTCATATATTCAAGCTATAATTACTCGATAATTGTACCAACTACGCCTGAACCTACTGTTCTACCACCCTCACGGATAGCGAAACGTAAGCCCTCTTCCATAGCGAACGGTGTGATAAGCCCAACTGACATAACAACATTATCGCCAGGCATGCACATCTCTGTGCCTTCCGGTAAGTTGATTACGCCTGTAACGTCAGTTGTTCTGAAGTAGAACTGCGGTCTGTAGTTGTTGAAGAACGGTGTGTGTCTACCACCCTCGTCCTTAGTTAATACGTAAACCTGACCAACGAACTTTGTGTGCGGCTTTACTGAACCCGGCTTTGCAAGAACCTGACCTCTCTGGATCTCTGTTCTCTGAACACCTCTTAAAAGTGCACCGATGTTGTCGCCTGCCTCAGCGTAGTCAAGAAGCTTTCTGAACATCTCGATACCTGTAACAACAGTCTTTCTGCTCTCGTCTGTTAAACCAACGATCTCAACTTCGTCGTTAAGCTTAATCTGACCTCTCTCAACTCTACCTGTAGCAACTGTACCACGGCCTGTGATTGTGAAGATATCCTCGATCGGCATTAAGAAGTCTAAGTCAGCCTTTCTCTCCGGTGTCGGGATATACTCGTCAACAGCGTTCATTAAGTTCATGATACACTCATACTCCGGAGCAGCCGGATCTGTTGATGTTGACTCGATTACGCCTAAAGCTGTACCTGAAACGATCGGTGTGTCATCGCCCGGGAAGTCATACTCGCTAAGGAGCTCTCTAACTTCCATCTCAACGAGCTCCATGAGCTCCTCGTCGTCAACCTGGTCAGCCTTGTTTAAGAATACTACGATATACGGAACGCCAACCTGTCTTGAAAGAAGGATGTGCTCTCTTGTCTGCGGCATCGGACCGTCAGCAGCTGATACTACGAGGATAGCGCCGTCCATCTGAGCAGCACCTGTGATCATGTTCTTAACGTAGTCAGCATGTCCCGGACAGTCAACGTGAGCGTAGTGACGTGAATCTGTCTCATACTCAACGTGAGCTGTTGAAATTGTAATACCTCTTTCTCTCTCTTCCGGAGCCTTATCGATATTACCGTACTCTGAATACTCTGCCTGTCCCTTAAGTGCTAATACCTTTGTGATAGCAGCTGTAAGAGTTGTCTTACCGTGGTCAACGTGACCGATTGTACCGATGTTTACATGCGGCTTAGTTCTTTCGAATTTAGCTTTTGCCATTGGATTGTTCCTCCTAAAAATAATTTATAATACAAATATGCATTTATGATAGTATTGTACTATTTTTTCGCAAAAAAATCAAGTGTTTTTTGAAAATTTTTGCAATTTTTTTATAAAATTTTATGTTTTTATATAAAATTTCGCTGTAACGAAGCTTTTTTGCTCCGTTACGGCTTGATTTTTACTTATTTTAAAGGATTTATGAATCCTTTCTGTCATTCATGATCTTCTCCTGAATTGACTTCGGAACCTCGCTGTAATGTGACGGCTCCATTGAGTACTGACCACGACCCTGTGTTCTTGAACGTAAGTCAGTTGCATAACCGAACATCTCTGAAAGCGGAACGTGTGCTGTGATCTGCTGAACACCGCCTGACTTTGCTTCCATCTTCTGGATCATACCTCTTCTTGAGTTGAGGTCGCCCATTACATCACCCATGTAATCGTCCGGCATGATAACGTTTACGAGCATGATCGGCTCCTTGATAACCGGGTCAGCCTTCTTCATACCCTCTTTGAATGCCATTGAAGCAGCAATCTTGAACGCCATTTCTGATGAGTCGACTTCGTGGTATGAACCGTCAACAAGTGTAGCCTTAACATCAACTACGTTATAGCCTGCAAGTACACCGTTGAGCATTGCACCCTGGATACCTGCATCTACTGCCGGGATATATTCCTTCGGAATAGCACCGCCGACAACAGCGTTAACGAACTCATAACCGCCGCCCTCTTCCATCGGCTCGAGATCAAGTACAACGTGACCGTACTGACCCTTACCACCTGACTGACGAGCGTACTTGTGCTCAATGTGAACAGGCTTTCTGAATGCCTCACGGTATGATACCTGCGGCTCGCCGACATTAGCCTCTACCTTGAACTCACGGAGAAGTCTGTCAACGATGATCTCCAAGTGGAGCTCACCCATACCTGCGATGATTGTCTGACCTGTTTCTTCGTCTGTATATGTCTTGAAAGTCGGATCCTCTTCAGCAAGCTTTGCTAAAGCGATACCCATCTTTTCCTGACCTGCCTTTGTCTTAGGCTCGATAGCAACACGGATAACCGGCTCCGGGAAGTTCATCGACTCTAATATAATCGGATGATCCTCATCACAGAGTGTCTCACCTGTAGTTGTGTTCTTTAAACCAACTGCAGCTGCGATATCACCACTGTAACAGCAGTCGATATCCTTACGGCTGTTAGCGTGCATCTGTAAGATTCTACCCATTCTCTCTCTATGACCCTTGCACGAGTTAAGAACGTATGAACCTGAGTTAACAACACCTGAGTAAACTCTGAAGTAGCAGATCTTACCAACATACGGGTCTGTTGCAATCTTAAATGCCAAAGCTGCGAACGGCTCGCTGTCTGATGACGGTCTTGTCTCTTCTTCGTCTGTATCCGGATTTACACCTTTGATATCAGCGATATCTGTCGGTGCCGGCATATAGTCAACAACAGCGTCAAGTAACATCTGAACACCCTTGTTTCTGTATGAAGTACCGCAGAGCATCGGAACGATTTCGTTAGCGATTGTAGCCTTTCTTAAAGCTGCCTTTAACTCAGCCACGCTGATTTCCTCTTCGCCTAAGAACTTCTCAAGGAGAGCCTCATCTGTCTCACAGATCTTCTCTACCATGTTCATTCTGTACTCCTCAGCCTGGTCAACCATATCCTCCGGGATTTCCTCGATTCTTACATCGTTACCCATATCGTCATAGTAGATCTCAGCCTTCATATCCATAAGGTCGATGATGCCCTTGAATGTCTCCTCAGCACCGATCGGTAACTGAATCGGAACACCGTTAGCCTGGAGTCTGTCTGCAACCATGTCAACAACTCTGTAGAAGTCTGCGCCCATGATATCCATCTTATTAACGTATATCATTCTCGGTACGTTGTAGTCGTTAGCCTGACGCCAAACTGTCTCTGACTGCGGCTCAACACCACCCTTAGCACACATAACTGTTACAGAACCGTCTAATACCTTTAATGAACGCTGTACCTCAACTGTGAAGTCAACGTGTCCCGGTGTATCGATGATGTTGATTCTCTTACCCTTCCAAGCACAGGTTGTAGCAGCTGATGTGATTGTGATACCACGCTCCTGCTCCTGAGCCATCCAGTCCATTGTAGCTGAACCTTCGTGAGTTTCACCGATCTTGTGGTTGATACCTGTGTAATACAGGATTCTCTCTGTAGTAGTAGTCTTACCGGCATCGATGTGCGCCATGATACCGATATTTCTTGTATTTTCAAGTGAATATTCTCTACCCATGTGTATATCCTCCTTCCAATAAGGATTGTATAAAAATGTTAAATTCCTTAAAAAATCATTACTTTAAAGCGGAAATGCAGAAATTCCGAAGAAATTCTGCCTTTCGCAAAAAAGATATGATTACCAACGATAGTGAGCAAACGCCTTGTTTGCCTCTGCCATCTTATGAGTATCCTCGCGCTTCTTAACTGAGCCGCCTGTACCGTTGATAGCATCAACGAGCTCGTTTGCGAGTCTCTCCTTCATAGTTCTTTCGCTTCTCTCTCTTGAGTAACGAGTTAACCATCTTAAGCCTAATGTCTGACGTCTCTCCGGACGAACCTCCATCGGCACCTGGTATGTTGCACCACCGACACGACGAGCCTTAACCTCTAACACCGGCATGATGTTGTCCATAGCCTCTGTGAAAGCCTCTAACGGCTCCTTGCCAGTCTTTTCCTTTACGATCTCAAATGCATCGTAAACGATCTTCTGTGCTACACCCTTCTTACCGTCTAACATGATGTTGTTGATAAGCTTTGTTACAACAACGCTATTGTAGATCGGATCGGGTAAAATTTCTCTCTTTGCGATAAAACCCTTTCTAGGCACTTTACTTCCCTCCTTCATAGTATGTGCAAAAACTTTTGATTTTTGCGCTTCATGAATATCACAGGTACTCTGAATTTAGTATTTCAAAATTCCGTCCAGCGCGTAACGATATATACGGTGCGCATAACACCTTGTCAAAATATAACCGATATGCACTTTGTGATAAACCAATGTGTTTTTTAGTTTTACTTTGCAGCTTAATTAACGTGGGTTAATTACTTCTTAGCTGCCTTCGGCTTCTTGGCACCGTACTTACTTCTCGACTGAAGACGACCGTTAACGCCCTGAGCATCAAGAGTACCTCTGATGATGTGGTATCTTGTACCCGGAAGGTCACGTACTCTTCCGCCTCTGATGAGAACAACGCTGTGCTCCTGTAAGTTGTGGCCGATACCCGGAATGTAAGCTGTTACTTCGATTCCGTTTGTAAGTCTAACTCTGGCAATCTTTCTTAAAGCTGAGTTCGGCTTCTTCGGTGTAGCTGTTCTTACTGCAGTACATACGCCTCTCTTCTGCGGCGAGCTCTTGTCGCTCATCTTCTTCTTTAAAGAGTTAAGACTCTTCTGGAGCGCCGGAGCTGTTGATTTCTTTGTAGATGTCTTTCTACCGGTCTTAACCAACTGGTTAAATGTAGGCATACCTGTTACACTTCCTTTCTTAATATTTAAAATATATATTATTACACGTCTTATGACGTGGAATAAGCCTTAGTGCTTTAATACGACGGCACAGCTTGCACCGACGTTTATACCGCACATTGTACCAAGCTCCTTCATTGAAGCGATGTACATAAGCGATACCATAGTGTCGTTTGCTGCTTCCTCAACGGCTATTCTGATTTTATCGTCACAGCTCTGTGCAAGGTAGACTCTGTCAGCCTTATCCTCGTTAATTGCCTTTAAGGTCTGCTTGAAGCCAACCATTAAAAACTGCTTGTCCGCTGCGGTAATCATCAGATTTCACCTCCGTCAAATGCTTGCGTATACACACTTTTTCACAATACGCAACTACTATTATAAAATAATAATCCGATTTTGTCAAGCATTTTCTTAAAAATATGACATCAAAATTATGATGATTTTTAGCCACCCTGCCGGATTTGTTTTGTACATATTGACAATGCGG
>JAZQHZ010000270.1:0-4495 GCA_045540855.1 Clostridia bacterium | reverse complement strand
TTTTTAAAAAATTTTTAAAACTTTTTTTATTTTTAGCTTTTTCGTCCGAGTTTCTTCTTATTATAATAGCGCTTACTTAAATGAACCTTAAATTTTAATATAAGTTTCAAATTTATATTTAATTCCCTTGTATTCCTTTTCCTCACATTCCGTAAGCTGCCACTCACTCCCGAGCTGCGGCATAAACGTGTCGGCACCGCCGTCAATATCGGTGCGGGTTATATACGCCGTATCGCACCTTTCAAGCAGAAGCGAATAAATTTCGCCACCGCCGATTACTATTGCATCCTCATCAATTTCATCTATGCTACGGCAGACCGTCACGCCGTCAACGTGAAAATCCTTATTACGTGTGAGCACCACATTTTTTCTGCCCGCAAGCGGCTTGCCGCCGGGAAGTGATTCGAGGGTTTTTCTGCCCATCACAACGGTTTTACCCATAGTAAGCGATTTAAAACGCTGCATATCCTCCGGGATATGCAGCAATAATTTTCCGTCCTTACCTATTCCGCCGTTGCGGTCGATGTTTACTATCAGTTTCATGATTCCAGCTCATCAATAAAGAGCAACTCCTGTGCATACGGCAGTGTTCTTGCCCAGTCAATGAACGCCACCGACCATTCAGTGAGCTTATGGAATCTTCGCTGTCCCTTTGAGCACATTGCAATCAGATTCTCATAGGTCATTGTCACTGTTCTTGTCTGATTCCATGATGACGGCAGCCAGCGGATTAACTCCTTCCAGTATGCCTTGTCCTTTGTTTCAAGGTACTTTAAACGCATTTCCTCAAGGAATGCAATGTGTGAGTTAATCACATCGCCGAGCTTTTTATCGCCATAGAGCAGGGAATCGTCATAGTCGTCAATCTCGAATAAATCGAGGGTAATCGGAGTTGAGGCAAGCTTGTGCATAGTAGAGGTGCTGTTTGCAACCGTACCCACCTTGTAGGTATCAAACTCCTTCCACCAGTACAAGGGAGCGGTAATATCAACTGACACCATAATCTGACGCATAAACTTTCTGTGCTCCGAGCCGGCACGGATAAGACGCTGACAAAGACCGAGGTCATTCTCACCGATTACAACAGAGCCGTTTTCTTCAACTGTATCATTTTTAGCCCACGACTCCAAAGGATTTCGCATACCGTACAATGCGCGCTTGAAGCCATAAACCTCTGTATTTTCAAATTTCATATTATTTCACCTCTCGTAATAAATTAATGTTTAGCGGCTTTGCCGCAAAACATTAATTCGATTCGTAATTCGCAATGCGTAATGCGTAATTATTGAAATTTTTCATCCGAAGGATGAAAAATTATTTTAAATTATTGTTTATACGTGCGTTTGTAGGGGAGAACCGTGTTCCCCCGGGATAATCATCAATATTGGGTAAACGGGCGAACACGGTTCGCCCCTACACCTATCATTCAAATTTAGCGGAACGCTAAACATTAATTTACTTGTTCTTTCTCATCTCAATATACTCATCATACGTACACATTCTGTCGATGATACTTCCGTCTGCCTGTATATCTATAATTCTGTTTGCCACAGTATTTACAAACTCATGGTCATGACACGCAAACACTACATTTCCCTTGAACACCTTCAAGCCGTTATTCACTGCTGTGATTGATTCGAGGTCGAGGTGGTTTGTCGGCTGGTCAAGCAAGAGCACGTTTGAGCCGTAAAGCATCATACGTGAGAGCATACAGCGTACCTTCTCACCTCCGGATAACACCTGCACCTCCTTGTACACGTCGTCACCCGAGAATAACATTCTGCCTAAGAAGCCTCTGATATATGTCTCGTTCTGAGTTTCAAAGCCCTCCGGCGAGAACTGTCTTAACCAGTCCATAAGATTCAATGAGCAGCCGTCAAAATACTCTGAATTATCCTTCGGGAAATAGCTTCTTGATGTGCTGATGCCCCACTTGATTGAACCCTCGTCCGGAGTGTCCTCCTCTGCTAAAATCTTCATAAGTGCGGTTACGGCGTGCTCGTTTTCACCGATTACGGCAATCTTGTCGTCGTGATTCATTGTGAAGCTCACGTTGTCAAGCACCTTTACGCCGTCAACTGTTTTTGAAATGCCCTCAACAAACAGCAAATCCTTGCCCGCCTCTCTGTCCATATCGAAGCCCACGAACGGATAGCGGCGTGATGATGCCGGCATTGTTTCAACTGTAATTTTGTCAAGCATCTTCTTACGGCTTGTAGCCTGCTTTGACTTTGACTTGTTCGCTGAGAATCGCTGAATAAAGGTCTGTAATTCCTTGATTTTCTCCTCAGCCTTCTTGTTCTGCTGCTTGAGCATTCTCTGCACCATCTGGCTCGACTCATACCAGAATTCATAGTTACCCATATAGAGCTTGACCTTTGTATAGTCGATATCCACGATATGTGTACAAACAACGTTTAAGAAATAACGGTCGTGCGATACAACGATAACCGTTCCCTCGTAGTCGAGAAGGAAGTCCTCAAGCCATTCAATCGCCTGTAAATCGAGGTGGTTTGTAGGCTCGTCGAGGAGAATAATGTCCGGATTTCCGAACAGTGCCTGTGCAAGAAGCACCTTCACCTTGCCGTTACCGTCAAGGGTTGACATCTCCTGATAGAGAATTCCCTCGTCAAGTCCGAGTCCCTGAATGAGCTTTGATACGTCACTTTCCGCTTCCCAGCCGTTCATTTCGGCAAATTCGCCCTCAAGCTCTGCGGCACGAAGTCCGTCCTCGTCCGAGAAATCGGGCTTTTCGTAAAGTGCGTCCTTTTCCTTCATTATATCATAGAGCTTTTTGTTGCCCATGATAACCGTATCTAAAACGGTATAGCTGTCATATGCGAAGTGGTCCTGCTTTAAAACCGACATACGGCAGTTCGGGTCGATTGAAACCTCACCGGTAGTGGAGTCCAGCTCGCCCGATAAAATCTTTAAAAATGTAGATTTTCCGGCACCGTTTGCACCGATAATACCGTAGCAGTTGCCGGGTGTGAATTTAAGATTTACGTCAGTGAACAGATTCTGTCCGCTGAAATTAAGACTTACGTTTGTTACTGTAATCATTATGTTCTCCGTTTCATTTCTATATAATAATTCTATTTTATTATACTATGAAACTTCAGAAAATGCAATACTTATTTGAATTTTTGCAACAAAAACGAGGCACTTTTGTGCCTCGTCCGAAAAATTACATATTTTCCATTGCCTTGATGCTCTCAAGCACCTTATCAAGCATTTCCTTATACTTCTCGCCCTTTGCCTTTTCCTCGTCTACCACCTTCTGCGGTGCCTTTGCAACGAAGCCGGCATTGTTGAGCTTACCTTCTACTCTCTTGATTTCGCCTTCAAGCTTCTTCTTCTCGTCATTAAGTCTTGCAAGCTCCTTGTCCTTATCAACAAGCTCGCTCATCGGAAGATAAATCTCTGCACCCGGAACGATAACGTTCACTGCGTTTGCATCAATTCCGTCCTTTGTTGACTTAACCTCAACCTCGCTCGCTGATGCAAGCTTTACGAAGAATGCTTCACCCTTAGCAAAAATGTCTGCCTTATCTGTTACGATAATTGTCTTTGCCTTCTTTGACGGCGGTACGTTCATCTCAGCTCTGCGGTTTCTCACTGCACTGATTGCATCCATAATGAGTGTCATTGCAGCCTCGTCCTCCGGGAAGTTTAACTTCTCGTCAAACTGCGGCCACTGTGAAATCACAATGCTCTCACCCTCGTGCGGTAAGTGTAACCAGATTTCCTCTGTGATAAACGGCATAAACGGATGTAAGAGCTGCATTGTGTGTGATAACACGTATGTCAGCACGTACTGTGCAGTCTTGCCTGTCGGGTTTTCCTTATCGAAGAGTCTGGGCTTAATAAGCTCGATATACCAGTCACACACGCTTTCCCATACGAAGTCGTAGAGGTTTGAAAGTGCAACGCCAAGCTCGAAGCTGTCGAGATTTTCTGTTACAGTTTTTACTATATTATTATACTTTGATAAAATCCACTTATCCTCAACCTGTAAATCCTCAATTGCCGGAAGCTTGTTCTCGTCAATTTCGAGATTCATCATAGCGAATCTTGAAGCGTTCCAGATCTTGTTTGCAAAGTTTCTGCCGGCTTCAACACGCTCGATATAGAAACGCATATCGTTACCCGGTGCGTTACCTGTTGCAAGGTTGAAACGGAGTGCGTCTGCACCGTAGTCCTTTATAACCTCAAGCGGGTCAATACCGTTACCAAGTGACTTACTCATCTTTCTGCCCTGCGAGTCACGTACAAGTCCGTGAATGAACACGTGCTCAAACGGTGCCTTGCCTGTGTGCTCCATAGCTGAGAAAATCATTCTTGATACCCAGAAGAAAATGATGTCATAGCCCGTTACAAGCACGCTTGTCGGGTAGAAGTAATCCATTTCCTCTGTCTTTTCCGGCCATCCGAGTGTTGAGAACGGCCAGAGTGCTGATGAGAACCACGTATCCAATACGTCCTCATCCTGCTT
>JAZQHZ010000269.1:0-2439 GCA_045540855.1 Clostridia bacterium | reverse complement strand
GGGAAGGTGGCACGAAGTGCCGGATGAGGTGGAAAATCCGACGGATGCTTCGCATCCTACACCTCACCACCGCCTGCGGCGGAGCCTCTCCTCAAGGAGAAGCCTAATATATAAACAATAATTTAAAATAATTTTTCATCCTTCGGATGAAAAATTACATTCAATTGTGAATTGTGAATTATGAATTGTGAATTGCCGTAAATCAGCGGTTTTACCGTTGATTTACGGCATCAATATTCCATTCTTATCAAACGCCAGCTTGATTTCTCTGAGCATTTCACGCCTTACCTCAAACTGATTTATCGCCTCGCAATAAGCTATCACCGAAATCTGTATCGAGAAATCATTCATCGCACTTACGCCTAAAAGCTTCGGCTCTGCCGTCATTTTCTCCGACTTCGCATACGCCTCGTTCATCGTTCTTTCAATCAGCTCCAGTGCAGTGCTTGTGTCCTGCTTATATGAGACAAATATCGGGATTATAAGACTCTTGTCGCTCTGTGAATGATTGATTATCCTTGTCATATTTCCGTTAGGGATAATCAGCCTGTCACCCTCGGCATTCTTCACTATCGTTGTACGGATTGTGATTTTCTCAACCGTACCCATAAAGCCGTCAATCGTTACCACGTCACCGATTTTATACTGATCCTCAAGCAGGATGAAAAATCCGCTTATTGAATCCTTTATAAAGCTCTGCGCACCTAAGGATGCGGCAATACCTACAACTCCGGTTGCGGTGATAATTGACGAGGCACTTACGTTAAAGAATACCTGAAGAAGGTATACCGCTACGAAGAAATAGAGTATAACCGAAAGCAGGGTGCGTATTATTCCGAAATGCGTTTTTGTGCGTGTTATGCTCACAGAATCACGCATCGGAAGCTTCGAAACCGAGTGCTTTAACAGCTTGCCCAGAATTATACGGTCAATAAATACCACCAGAACAACGGCAAACACTGCGTGGAAATAGTCCGATTTCAATATTTCTTTTATAAATTCCATCAGCTTCTCCCATTTATTTTATCAAGAATTTTGTGTGCAACCTCGTCCTTGGTCATAATTTCAAGCTCCTCCTCGAAATCCGCACCAATCAACGTCACAATATTTGTGTCCACGCCGAAGCCTGCACCCTCTGTCTTTAAATTGTTCGCGACAATCATATCAATATTTTTTCTGCCAAGCTTCGCCCTTGAATTTTCTATCATATTTTCCGTCTCCATGGAAAATCCGCAGATAAACTGACCTTCACGGCGGTTTGCACCTAAGTATGCAAGGATGTCATCCGTTCTCTCCAGCTCGATTTTTGCATCTCCATCCGTTTTCTTTATCTTGTTATCTGCCACTGTCTTGGGACGGTAGTCTGCCACTGCGGCTGATTTTACGATAATATCGGCATTTTCCGCCTCATTTTTCACCGCTTCAAGCATTTCCTTTGCACTGACTACTGCAATAGTCTTAACAAATGGCGGCAGCTTTGCTGAGGCATTTCCCGTTACGAGAGTAACGTCCGCACCTCGATACATTGCGGCACGTGCTATGGCATAGCCCATTTTTCCGGTTGAGTGGTTTGAGATGAAACGCACCGGGTCAATTGCTTCCCTGGTTGCACCGGCTGTTACAAGCACCTTTTTGCCTGCTAAATCCTTCTCAAATGCGATTTCACGAAGAATATATTCTGCAAGCAGAGCTTCCTCCGGCATTCTGCCATCGCCCATATCACCGTTTGCGAGCATTCCCTTTTCAGGCGGCACAATTTCATAGTCATAGGCGGCAAGCTTTTTAAGGTTATCCTGCACAATCGGGTTATGATACATATTGTGGTTCATAGCCGGCACGATGATTTTTTTGCAGGTGCACGCCATAACGGTAGTGGTAAGCATATCGTCAGCGATACCGTTTGCAATTTTGCCGATAACATTCGCACTTGCCGGAGCAATCATCACAACGTCTGCCTTCTTGGCGAGTGCCACGTGCTCTACACTGTATTGGAAATTGCGGTCAAAGGTATCGACTAAGCACTTGTTCTGAGTAAGTGTTTCGAAGGTGAAGGGAGTTATGAAATTGGTTGCGTTCTGAGTCATAATAACGTGAACAGTCGCACCCAGCTTTTTGAGCATACGTGCGAGGTTCGGGATTTTATAAGCAGCGATTCCGCCGGAAACGCCTAATAATACGGTTTTATTTTTTAGCATATTTTCCTCCTGTAAATTAATGTTTATCGCAGAGCGATAAACATTAATTTAATTCACAATTCATAATTCACAATTCACAATTGAATGTGATTTTTCATCCTTTGGATGAAAAATTATTTTAAATTATTGTTTATATATTAGGCTTCTCCTTGAGGAGAGGCTCCGCCGCAGGCGGTGGTGAGGTGTAGGATGCGAAGCATCCGTCGGATTTTCCACCTCATCCGGCACTTCGTGCCACCTTCCC
>JAZQHZ010000268.1:0-2683 GCA_045540855.1 Clostridia bacterium | reverse complement strand
GCTAAACAATAATTTTTCATCCTTCGGATGAAAAATTTCATTCAATTGTGAATTGTGAATTATGAATTGTGAATTTAAATTAATGTTTATCGCAAAGCGATAAACATTAATTTATTTCTTCGCCATTCTCTCATCATATTCACGCTCCGCCTGCGATTTACGCAGATAGAACGGTACAAGCTCACTATATTTCATAACCTCGCCATTTTTCGCCTTATCCATTGCTATCATCGCAACAGACGAGGCTCTTTGCAGTGCCGATGATGCCGGCACAAAATGTGCCCTCTCACCCAGCTGCTCCTCTATATATGCTCTGTGTACGCTTACGCCGTCGCCTACGAAAACGGTGTCTAAAAGCTCACCGCACGAAGCCACGCACTCTTCAATGCTTATTGCCTCGTCAGGCGAAAGCTCCTTAAAGCCGTCCTCATCCCATATATATGAGGCTGTATATACCTGATTACGTCTTGCATCCATTATCGGCACTATTATATGCTCGCAGTATGGCAGATTATATGCCATTCCTGCAAGAGTGCTTACTCCGACAACAGGCTTATTCACACTGTGTGCAAGTGCCTTGATTGTCGCAACACCTATTCGTAAGCCCGTAAATGAGCCGGGGCCGTTTGCAACGGCAAATACGTCAATATCCTCTGCCTTTAATTCCAGCTCACCCAAAAGCTCGCTTATCATCGGCATAATTTTTTGCGAATGAGTTTTCTTAAAGTTAAGTATTCTCTCACCCAGCAAAAGCTCATCCTCAACTACCGCCGCAGTTGCCACGTTTGAGGTTGTATCAATCGCAAGAACTCTCAAGTGTTATCACCTACTTTTTCAATCCTTATCACACGGTAATCCTCGTGCTTGTCATAATCCTTGTCGATTATGACGTTATATCTGTTTTCGGGAAGTATTTCATCAATAAGCTGCGGCCATTCGATTACACTCACACCGTCACCGTAGACATATTCCTCATAGCCGATTTCATACATCTCGTCCGGGTCTGCTATTCTGTAAACATCAAAATGATACAGCTTCAATCTGCCGAAATATTCATTTACTATCGTAAAGGTAGGGCTTGTAATGTGGTCATTAATCCCAAGTCCCTTTGCAAGCCCCTTCACAAATGCAGTCTTACCCGCACCCAGATCACCGTACATACACAGCACATCGCCTCCCACAAGTGTATCCGCTATCTGTGCCGCAATTTTTTGTGTATCTTCAGGACATTCTGATATGAATTCCATATCCTTCCTCCATTAGAACAAGCCCGAAATTATACCATTAGCATCAACGTCAATGTTGTTTGCCGCCGGAAGCTTCGGAAGTCCCGGCATTACCATAATATCGCCTGCTTCAGCTACGATAAAGCCTGCTCCGTTTGAAATTCTTATTGTCTTTATATTTACACTAAAGCCACTCGGTCTGCCAAGCTTTGCTGCATCATCCGAGAATGAATACTGTGTCTTTGCAATACATACCGGCTTCTTGTCAAGTCCGAAGGCTTCAAGTCTTTCGATTTCCTTCTTTGCCTTGTTTGAGAATACCACGCCGTCACCGCCGTAAATATTCTTTACTATCTTCTCTATCTTAGTGGGAATTGAATCCTCAACGTCATATACGTGTCTGAAATTTGTCACCGGATTTTCATCAATCGCCTTTATAACCTTCTGTGCTAAATCAAGACCGCCTTCGCCGCCCTTTGCGAATACCTCGCTTAATGAGCACTGTGCACCCCACTCGTTGCAAAGGTCTATTACTGTATTCAACTCCGCCTCGCTGTCCGTATCAAAGCGGTTGATTGCAACCACTACCGGAACACCGAAGCTCTTCATATTTTCAATATGCTTCTGAAGGTTTACAATACCCTTCTTTAAAGCATCAACGTTTTCTTCCTTTAAATCCGCCTTCTTAACTCCGCCGTTATACTTCAGTGCACGTACAGTTGCAACTATTACAATTGCGTCCGGATTAATTTCCGCGAAGCGGCACTTGATATCAAGGAACTTTTCAGCACCCAAATCTGCACCGAAGCCTGCCTCTGTGATTGCATAATCACCCATCTTCATTGCAAGCCTTGTTGCCTGCACGCTGTTACAGCCGTGTGCAATATTCGCAAACGGACCGCCGTGAATAAGTGCAGGAGTGTGCTCTAAGGTCTGGACTAAATTCGGCTTTATTGCATCCTTCATCAGAGCCGTCATTGCACCCTGTGCATTTAACTGCTTTGCATATACCGGCTCACCGCTTGTGTTGTATGCTACAATTATCTCACCGAAGCGATTCTTTAAGTCCTCAATATCCGATGCAAGGCAAAGAATTGCCATAATTTCCGATGCAACGGTAATCATAAAGCTGTCCTGACGCGGTACACCGTTGATTTTTCCGCCCATACCGATTATAATTTCTCTTAATGAACGGTCGTTCATATCCATTACACGCTTCCATACGATGTTTGTAACATCAATATTAAGCTCATTGCCCTGCTTGATGTGGTTGTCGATAAGAGCCGCAAGGAGATTGTTTGCCGCAGTGATTGCGTGCATATCGCCTGTGAAATGGAGATTGATATCCTCCATCGGTACTACCTGGCTGTATCCGCCGCCGGCAGCTCCGCCCTTAACGCCCATAACAGGCCCTAACGACGGCTCACGAAGGGCTAATACACACTTCTTGCCCATAC
>JAZQHZ010000267.1:0-6511 GCA_045540855.1 Clostridia bacterium | reverse complement strand
CACTTATGATATAATAAGCATATAATATTAAAACGGAGGTAGGGAAATGAAAGTTTGTGTATTTGGTGCGGCAAGTGACATCATAAGTCAGGAATATATTGATGCGGTGGAAAAATTAGGTGAAGAGCTGGCGAAAAGAGGGCATTCTCTTGTATTCGGAGCCGGCGGAAACGGACTGATGGGTGCCGCTGCAAGAGGCGTATATAAGCAGGGCGGAAAAATTCAGGGAGTAATACCGTCGTTTTTCCGTGATGAAAATATAGAAAAGATATTTGAAAATTGCGATGAAATCATATATACAGAAACTATGGCTCAGCGTAAGGCAAAAATGGAGGATATAGCCGAGGCGTTTATTATAGTGCCGGGCGGAATCGGAACCTTTGAAGAGTTTTTTGAAGTTCTCACATTAAAGCAGCTTGGCAGACACGTAAAGCCAATAGCAATATATGATATCAACGGTTATTATAAGGAGCTTGAAATGCTTCTTGAACACGCAATGGAGGAAAAGTTTATAAGGGATAACTGTAAGCTTTTGTATTATTACAGCGACAACAGTGAAGATGTTATAAAATACATCGAAGAGGATAAGCAAATAAAAATGGATGTACACGAGCTGAAAAACGGTTAATGACAATGACACCTGCGAGAAAGCAGGGTAGATTTTACGAAAGGGAAGGCACAGGTGTAATCCTTCTTTTCGCAAAAGTGTATAACAACGGGCGTTCCTTCGTGGGACGCCCGTTGTTCACAAAATAATTTTTATATTTTTAGTAAACCGTTATGTAATGACTGATCAATTTGTCGATACTACTAATTACACAGACAGAGTATAACAGATTAAAAAAATACAAGGGACACGAAAGCAAAAGAGGGACACGAAATAAGGAGTTAAACGAAGTATTTTCGCTTGAAGAAAAAGTAGTTGTTGTTACTGATGTAGTAACAAGATTGGGTGCGGAAAGGATAAAAAAACAGACCTTGTATATTAAAAAAACGACTGAGGATATGTAATGGAGCAGGATAAATTAACAAATTTTCAGTCTTTATTTATTGCCTTAAAGATAGTGCTATGGTATAATAGTGCTATAAAACCCAAAAAAGGAGATTAATTATGAATATATTTGATAAAAAGGAGCTCTGCTACGGAGGAGACTATAACCCGGAGCAGTGGATTGATTATGAGGGGATATGGGACGAGGATATCCGTCTTATGAAGAAGGCTAATATAAACTGTGTGTCCTTGGGGATTTTTTCGTGGGCAATGCTTGAAAAGGAAGAGGGAGTGTTTGATTTTACGTGGATGGACGAGATTATAGACAAGCTCTATAAAAACGGAATATCTGTAATTTTAGCCACACCCTCCGCATCAAGACCGCCCTGGCTTGCCCAGAAATATCCGGAGGTACTTCGAACAAATGAGGACAGAACAAAGAGGCTTTACGGCAGACGCCATAATCATTGCATCACATCACCGGTATACCGTGAAAAGACTGCTATTATTGATGAAAAGCTTTCTCAGAGATACGGCAAGCATCCGGCAGTGATAATGTGGCATATTTCAAACGAGCTTAGTGGAGAATGTCATTGTGAGCATTGTCAGAAAAAGTTCAGAGAGTGGCTTAAGGTAAAGTATGACAATGATCTGAATAAGCTCAATCATGCGTGGTGGAACACCTTCTGGAGCCACAGATATACGGACTGGGAACAGATTCAGTCGCCCTCATCCATAGGAGAAAACGGAACTCACGCACACCAGCTTGACTGGAACCGTTTTGTGAGTGATATGACGGTAAGCTTCGTTAATAATGAAGTGAATGCAGTACGAAAGCATTCAGATTTACCTGTTACGACAAACTTTATGTATTTTGAAGGTCTTGACTATTTCAAGCTTGCAGATGCAGTAGATATGGTAAGCTGGGATAACTATCCGTGCTGGCATAATGATTATGAATCATTTTGCGATACGGGAATATGGGCAGCATTTCAGCACGACTTATACAGAAGTATGAAGAAAAAGCCGTTTCTGATGATTGAAAGCACGCCGTCACTTGTAAACTGGCACAGCACAAATAAGCTAAAGGCACCGGGAGTAAATACCCTTGCCTCAGTTCAGGCGGTGGCACACGGTTCGGACGGAGTTATGTATTTCCAGATAAGAAAGAGCCGTGGTGCAAGCGAGAAATTTCACGGTGCAGTAATTGACCACGAGGGCAGTGAAAATACGAGAGTATTTAAAGAAGTCAGCGAGCTGGGAGAAATTTTAGCAAATAATCCGAATATCAAAGGAAGCTATACGGCTTCTGATGTGGCGATTGTATATGACTATGAAAATTCTTTTGCAATCCACGAAATATGCGGATTGCAAAAGAATAGAAGCCGCTGGGATTATCAGAACGAGTGTATAAAGCATTACGCCGCAATGAAAAAGCAGGGAATAAACGTGGATGTTATAGGCAAGGATGCAGATTTTTCGGCATACAAAATAATCTGTGCGCCGATGCTTTATATGACATCAAAGGCAACGGCAGATAAAATCCGGGAATATGTAAATAACGGCGGTACATATGTGGCTACATATCTCACATCATATGCAGACGAAAATGATTTATGTCATCTTGGAGGCTTTCCGGGCAATTTAAAGGACGTATTCGGAATCTGGAACGAAGAGATTGACAGTATTTATAAAGAAAACGCAATCATTTCTGGCGAAAAGGAATATGCTGTGACGGATTATTGTGAGCGTATTCATCCGGATAGCGAAACAGAGGTGCTCGGAGTCTACAAAAGCGATTTCTATGCAGGTGAGCCTGCAATGACAAAGCATTGCTGTGGAAACGGAATTGCATACTATATTGCAGCACGAACAGATGAAGAGCATCTTAAGGAGCTATATAGTGAGATTATCAAGGATAACAGTATAATATCGATGATTGATGGAGCTGATGAAAACATATTAGTGACAAAAAGAGGCGACAATGTATTTATGATGAATTTTTCGGATAAATGCAGTAGCTTGAAATATAATGGCGAGGAAATCATCTTAAAACCGTACGGTTTTGTGATAAAATAACATAATAAAGGATTATTTACTGTTTTGTTAACGTTGAAAATCGGTTTTGTCGTTTGATTTTAAGTCGCTTTTATGATATTTTATATTTGAATAGAAGAATTATTTCCAAAAGAATAAATGAAAACGGAGGGAATATTTATGAAAGAAAAGTTCAAAAGGATTATTTCTTTATTGCTGGCAGTAACGATTATGTCGGGTACAGGAATAATGGCGGCTGCAGATGAGGTAGTGGAAAATACAACAGTTACTGCTTCAGTGGATACAGCCGAGAATGATAAGTGGTATCAGGAAGCGATAGGTTTTTTGGCATATCTTGGGATTTTTCAGGGTGATGAGAACGGAGATATGAAGCCGGAGGAGGCTGTTTCAAGAGCTGAAATTGCGGCAATTATTCTTCGTGAAATGAATATTTCAAATATGTCGGCATACAGAGATACCTTTAACGATGTTGATACTTCACACTGGGCAGCCGATGTAATCCAGACAGCTTATGACAACGGTATCATAAACGGATACGAGGACGGAAGCTTCGGACCGGATGAAGATGTTACATACGAGCAGGCTGTAAAGATGATAATGTGTGCAATCAATTATGAGGCACTTTCATTAGCAAACGGCGGATATCCGATGGGATATATTAAGGTGGCAGAGCAGTATGATGTAAATGACCACACAAAGGCAACAATAGGTCAGCCGATAACAAGAAGAACTGTAGCAAAGCTTGTGTATAATTCGCTTATTGCGCCGTATCCGACTGTTTCAGGTTCACAGAACAATGCCTTGAATTATACAACAACAGACGGTGTGACAATTCTTTCAGAAAAGCGTGATATTTATTATACTGAGGGAACGCTTACAGCTGCGCCGGGTAAGTCGATAGATTTATCAATGGTACTTCTTGACGGTCAGGTTGCTATCGAGGACGAAATTATACCTTCAGAAATGGTTAATCCTGAGCAGTACGTTGCGCAGTATGTAAGATTATTCTACCGTGACGAATCAGGCAACGGAAACGATAGTGTTGCAGTATATGCAGTTGAGCTTACTGATAAGACTGAATCGATGCTACTTGAAGCATCTGATATCGAAAAGCTTACCACAGGCTATGAAGGCGGAAAGGCAAGAATTACATACTATGTGGATGGCAAAACAAAGCAGCTTGAGCTTAAGGAACAGCCGATTATAGTATATAACGATAATCCGTTCACTATGGCGAATTTCGCAAAGCTTGATTTACAGGATTCGGACGGCAATGCTATCGGATTTGACGATTTTATTACTCCTGATGAGGGCACAATAAAGGCAGTTGACTTTGCAAAGGACGGAGAATTTGATATTTTATTTGTAGAAAACTATGAAACAAGCGTTGTAAAGGTTGCAACTGCATTAAGAATGCAGCTTGAGTATCCCGTTTCAATCGGTGATATGATAAAGCTTGATACAGCAAGTAATCCGGATCTTCACGTAAAGGTTACACGTGACGGTGATGAAGCAGAGTTAAGAGATCTTGCCGAGGGCGACGTTGTATCAATCAGAATGAATGCAAACTATGCAGACGAAACCTATACAGGCGACAAATACATCACAATTGATGCGTGGACAGACTATGTCGAGGGTACGGTAAAGAGCCTTTATGAGGATGATAACGGCGATTATGTAGCTAAAATTGATGATGAAGATTATAAGGTGATTGATAATAAAATTGTGTTGGGAGATATAAAGTCTCTCATGGGTTCAAAGGGAAAGTTCCGTCTTAATAAGTTTGGAACAATTGCAAAGGCAGAAGGAAATATTATCGGTGGTCTTGCAAGCAATGAAAAATACGGCTGGCTTGTGAATGTATATCAGGATGAATCGGGCGAGGATGTTATTGCGAGAGTATATACATCAGACGGAGAATTAAAGAACTTCCCGCTTGCATCAAAGGTTGATTACTGGGCACCGGATGCAACTTCAAATGCACAGGTTTCAGCAAAGGATATTGATTCATATATTGATTTTACAGAAAAGGGAAATGAATATTTCCTTAACGTAGAAGCAAAGGATGCAGGAACTGTTGCAATGAGACTGTGTAAGTTCAGAACAAATGCAAGAGGCGAAATCAACAGATTATATCTTGCGGTTGATGACACAACAGTAGATGAGCACAGCAATGCATTAAGAGTGGCAGTTACTGACCAGAAGGGCAATAATACAAGTACAGGACTCTGGGTAGGAAAGTATTATATTGACGAGGGTATGCCGCAGCTTACAGTCCCGCTGACATTTGCAGATGTAAATGACAGCTCAAGCTATAGCTACAGAGTTGTAGGCAGCTCGGAATTTGCGGATATCGTAGGTGAAGAATATCTTGAATATAACTGTTTCTTCGTTGACGTAACAGACTTTGCACCGGGCATTACTGTAAGAATGGAAGAAAGCTCATCGGCACCTGTTCCGCTTACAGATTATATGACAGCAGACGACAACTCCGTAATTCTTATCTCATCAATAAATGTTGGTGTGAATGAGGATGATGAGGAAATCTACATTATTAAGGGCTACCGTGACGGTAAGCTTTCAGAATATACACTTGCAGAGAATGTGCTTGTTGCACAGGTGAATGAAAAGCCGTTCCCGGATGGTGCGACAAACGAGTATTATGACGCAAGAACTGTCTGGACAAAGGATATGGATATACCGCTTACAGATGTACTCCACGTAGGCGATATCTGCGGTATTGCAGGCACAACATCGAATGTAGGTGTAGTAATGCGAATGGTTGATACAAGAGGTCTTGTTGACTATATTACAGATGGAGGCACAATGGGAGATGTGCAGGAAGGACAGTTCCGGTATGATGAAATGTTCTCGCCGACTCGTGACAGAATAACCTTCGGTTATGTTACAGATGTAAGAACCTCACCGATCGTTCAGTATGATATGCTTGTTGACGGTTCAACAGGTGTGGCAAATGTAGAAGATATGGTTACAATGGGTGTTAAGGATCTTGGCAGAGCAGTACAGTTTATTAACGTATCATCAAGTGGCAAGATTTCTATCGACAAAGAAGTATCAGATCCGTATGAGGTTGAGGCAGGCGACTATGTATTTATGAGAAGCTTCAAGAACGATGCGGCAAGAGAGCTCTTTGTAATCAGATTTGAGGGATAAGAAAAATTGGAGGTCAGGAAATGAGAAAGAATAGATTTATAAGTCTGGTTCTTGCTCTTGCAATGGCTTTATCAACAATGTCAGGATTATCTTCGGCAACAGTGTTTGCCGAAGATATGGCATACACTGATTGGGACTTTGCAGAGCCTGTTTACACAGAGGGATTTGAGAATATTACAAGCTCAGATTTAGGGGCAAATGTTGTTTTAGGAACAGTATGTCAGTGGAATGACTGGACATTTAGCAGAGTAGCATCGGATGCTCACGTATTTATAAGAGCAGGCAAGG
>JAZQHZ010000266.1:0-10544 GCA_045540855.1 Clostridia bacterium | reverse complement strand
AGCCTCAAACTTGTCTTTTCTTGCGTTCCAGCTATCTAAGTTCTTGCCTTCCTTCTGCGGCCATGAACCTACTGATACAATAGTTCTGCCCTGTTCATCCTTGTCATTTACTGTCTTGGTACAACCTGCTGCCAATCCCACGGACATAATTGCTGCCATTGCAAGTGAAATAATCCTTACACTTTTTTTGTTTTTCATAGTAACACACTCCTTTTGATTTTTTTAATATCTCTTATCAGTTCGCCCCGAACTGTTTTTTTTTACACATTTTCCATATCTGCATCTGCTAAATCGCATATTCGTCTGATAAGCTCTGTTTCCTTCGGATCATACGGACGATGCGAAGGACGGTAGAGATCGTGGAACCATAGTCTGAAATCTATATCATTTGCCTCGCCTCTTTCATAGCCTTCCCACTGAGCATTGTATGGTTCATAGGTCTGATATTTACCTGCAACAAAGCCCCAGTTGTAGCACGACACTTTTTCTATGTAGAACAACGGGAACAGCTCCTGTACCGTACTGCCTATAATTCTACCGAGCCATTCAGTGTTAAATATCGGACGGTTGTATTTCTTGAGCTTACGCAATATCTTTACATTTGTTTCCAGTCCCCTATAATTATGATAGCTTATAATATCCGAATTGTCAAGACAGTACTGCTCACACTCTGACACTTCATCACTGTAAGCTCTCCAGTAGCAAGCGGTAAGCGGCTGAATAGGATTTATATCTCTCGCAATTTTAAAGATTTCCTTTAAATGCGGTAATGTTACAGAATCACGGCGACTGTTACCCGGCTCGTTATATAAATCCCACACACAAATACGTTCGTCATCCTTATATATGTCAATCATTTCTGCCACAAATTTATAGAACTGCTCTCTTGTATCAGTTTCATCAAGCGGACTGAAACCCATCTCATATAAGGTCTGATGCGGTGAATTTTTTCTTCCTCCGTGATATCCCCAGTCATATTTCTGCTCACCTATGTGCGGTGCAACATACAAGTCATTTTTCGGAACACAACAGTCATTTCCTAAAACAAACATAACTGAAATACCATATTTATCACACAACGAAACATAGCTTTCCACATTTTTTATAAATTCATCATGCTCCTCACACCATACGGTAAAGTCAAGTATAAGCCTGACTGAGTTGAAGCCCAACTCCTGCATTAGCTTAAACTCTTCTTCTGCACACTTTATATGCTCATCAAAGTCCAGACTTTGCCACATATCAATTCTGTTAGCACAGTTTGCCGGCATATAGTTACAGCCTCTTAACCAGCCTTTTTTATCGTACCACGCCCATGCTCTTTCTTCGCTCCATCTTGTTGCCATATCAATTCCTCACTTTAGTCACTATTATCTCTGCACTCTTCCGCTTCCGTCACCGTTTGCAAGGGTTTCTACTTCCTCACGTGTTACAAGATTGAAATCGCCCGGAATTGTGTGCTTTAATGCTGATGCTGCAACGCCAAATTCAAGTGCTTCTCTGAAATCCTTACCGTCTAACAAGCCGCAGATTGTTGCACCTGCGAAGCTGTCACCACCGCCTACACGGTCAACAATCGGTGTGATTCTGTATTCTCTCGAATGGTAAAATTCCTTTGCATCTCTTGAATAAATACACGCTGACCATCCGTTATCCGATGCTGAATGCGATACTCGCAGTGATGAAATCACATACTCAAAATTGAATTTGTCAACCATCTGCCTGCATATCGACTCATATCCTGCAAGCTCCAGATTACCCGAGGTTACATCTGTTTCTCCCGGTTTAAAGCCAAGCACCTTCTCTGCATCCTCTTCATTGCCGATGCATACATCTACATACTGCATCAGATTTGTCATAACCTTCTGTGCTTTTTCTGATGACCAGAGCTTCTTTCTGAAATTAAGGTCAACCGATACCTTTACACCGTGCTTCTTTGCCGCCTTTAAGGCTTCCTCTGTCAGCTCTGCCGCTGCATCTGAAATTGCCGGTGTTATTCCTGTAAAGTGGAACCAGTCTGCACCTTCAAAAATCTTATCAAAATCAAAATCATCGCTTGTTGCTGTTGCTATTGATGAATGTGCTCTGTCATAGATTACACTTGACGCTCTTACGCTTGCACCTGTTTCAAGGTAATATAATCCAAGTCTTTCGCCGCCTCTTGCGATATTACTTACTCCTACATTCATCTTACGCAAGGCAGACATTGCACAGTCACCTATCGGGTTCTCAGGAAGCTTTGTCACGAATTCTGCATCGTGACCGAAATTTGCAAGCGAAACCGCTACATTTGCTTCACCTCCGCAATATGTTACATCAAAGCTGTCACACTGAATGAATTTCCTATTGTTGGGTGCTGCAAGTCTGAGCATTATTTCACCCATTGTTATAACCTTTGCCATTTTTCTCTCCTCCTTATTTAACCACTGCAACGTATTTCTGAGCAAGCTTTGTTATTCCCTCATAATCCTCAGCCGCGAGCAGCTTTTTATCAATGATATTAGAGCCCACTCCGAAGCCACTTACTCCTACCTTTAAATAATCTGCCATATTTGTGTCATCCACACCGCCAACTGCAAGCAGCTTTATATGTGATAACGGTGCTTTTACCGCCTTTACATACTCTGTTCCCATATTGGTAATCGGGAACATTTTCACAAAATCTGCACCTGCTCTGTGTGCCTCCTGAATTTCACTTGGCGTAAGTGCTCCCGGCATTGATATCATACCAAGCTCACGTGATTTTTTAATCACATCAGTATTTGTATCAGGTGAAATAATGAATTTACCGCCTGCCGCCTTTGTAAGCTCTACCTGCTTTTCCGTCAACACCGTTCCTGCACCGATATACATTCTGCCCTCAAAATGCTCTGAAAGCAGCTTTATATTCTTAGCCGTTTCCTCATCACTTACTTTTCCGTTTGCACTGTAAGTAATTTCAAGAAGACGTATTCCGCCGTCATACATTGCCTGTGCAAGCGGGATAAGCTTTTCGCTCTCCACGCCTCTTACAATGACAATTATTTTTTCTTCTTCTATGGTTTTTAATATATCCTCACGCATTTTTCCAAAGCTCCCTCTTTATATTCGGAGTAAGCTGTGCAAGCATTCCTCCGTCAACCACAAGCTCTGCACCCGTAGTATTTCTCGATTCATCACTACCGAAGTACCACGCCGCATTTGCTATATCCTCAAACTCTGCAATATCCTCTATCGGTGTATAGTTTGCAAGTGCATATTTGCAGTCATTTGCATTGTTATGCCATCTTTCCGTTTTAATCATACCCGGTAAAACACAGTTTGAACGAATTCCGTATTTGCCCCAATCCACCGCAAATGATTTTGACATTGCAAGAATTGCACTCTTTGATGAACAGTATGCACAGCGGTTTTCCGTAACTCTCTTTGATGAATTTGAATTGATGAAAACAATCGAGCCTTTGCCCTTTTCCTTCATCTGCTTCGCTGCCTCACGTGCCATCATAAAGTTCCAGCCAACGTTTGTGTTATACACATTCATAAACTCGTTTATATCTACCTCAAGGCTCTCCTGGCCAATACCTAAATTAGCTGCATTTAAAACAAGGGTGTCTAACAGATATCCCATATTGCGTATATCACTGAAAATCTCTTTGACATTTTCCTCGTCAAATATCTTTGTCTCATAGCCCTTGGCAAATACACCATATTTTTCATTTATCTCTTTTGCCGCCAATTCTGAGTTTTCCTTTGTACGGCTGCCAATAAATACATCATAGCCTTCCTTCGCGAAACGCTCCGCAATGGCAAAGCCTGTACCGTTTGTTGCTCCTGTTATGAATACCGATTTATTCATTTTCTTCCTCCATTACCAGTCTGCCAAGCTTCCGTCCTCAAATGTCAGAAGCGGTGTTGTCCACTTTCCGTCATAAAGCTTATCCTTTAATGCATCTTCATCAAGCTCTACACCAAGTCCCGGCTTTGTCGGTACGTCAATGTATCCATCCTTGATTACAAACGGTTCCTTTATGTAGCCCACACCTAAATCTGACTTATCCGGATTTCCAGGATGCTCCTGTGCAAGGAAATTCGGTGTACATGCATCAAGCTGTAAACAGGATGCAAGCGAAATAGGTCCTAACGGGTTGTGCGGAGCAAGTGTTCCGTAATACAGCTCTGACATTGCCGCAATCTTTCTTCCCTCAAAGATACCGCCGCAATGACAAATATCCGGCTGAACCACACTCACTGCCTGCTTTTCAAGTAATTCTCTGTACTGCCATTTACCGAATAATCTCTCGCCTGCCGCAATCGGAATTGACGTTGAACGTGCAATGTTTACCATACAGTCAACATTCTCCGGCAAGCACGGCTCCTCAATAAAGAACGGCATATACGGCTTTAATTCCTCACATAATCTCACTGCCATTGCCGGGCTTACTCTGCCGTGGAAATCTATTGCCAAATCCACGCCCCAACCTATCTTTTCTCGCACCGCCGCAAAACGCTCTACGTGCTTTCTTGTATTTTCAGGTGAATCAATCGTTTTAATTGGAGGGATTATTGAATATTTCAAAGCTGTATATCCCTCGTCCAATCTGTCCTGAGCAATTTTCAGCATTTCCTCAATCGCAAACTCGCCTGCTACACCGGCACGCTTTACGTGAGTGTACATACGAATTTTATCTCTGCACTTTCCACCGAGCATTTCATATACCGGGCAGTTATAATACTTACCCTTTATATCCCACATCGCCTGCTCAATTCCGCTGATTGCCGAAAGCATAAGCGGGCCGCCTCTATAAAATCCTCCTCTATACAGTGCCTGAACGTGATGCTCTATCTGCATCGGATCCTTGCCGATAAGATAGTCCTCAAATTCCTTTATTACTGCCTCAACCGATGTACAATGTCCCTCTAAAACAGGCTCACCCAAGCCTACAATGTCGGTATCTGTATACATTTTAAGGAACATCCATCTTGGCTTTACCTTAATTACTTCAAGCTTTGTAATTTTCACTTTAATTCACTCCTTCAAAAATTATATCAAATAAGCTGTCTGCAAATAATTCGTGCATTTCTCTGACAGGATGATTTATCCTGTTTGCCAGCATAAGCGTTGTATCTTTTGTTTTACTCATTTCTTTCCACTTATTATAGCAATCACATACCTTTATGTTCATTTTTTGTGCCAGTTCACATGCACTACTCATAAACAAGTCCATTTTACCGCTGTTCTGGTACTGTACGGTTACGGCGGCATAGTCAAGATCCTTCTCTGCTGTGTCATCTGCTACATAGGTGTTGAGCATATTAGGTGTCATAAAAATGACATCAGTATCATTACGTGAGCATTTTTCAAAAATGATTTTCAGTGAATTAAGATAATCTTCAAGAGTTCCGTTCACGTCATTAAGACCAAAGCATATGATTACCAGATCAGGATTATGATTCATTACCTGAGTATCAATTCTGTCGATTGAACGAGTGGCAGTAATTCCTCCAATACCTGCGTTTATAACATTTACCGGAACATAGTTTCTCACCTGCATAATTTTGTTACGGAGTATGTTCCAGTATACAGTGTCATATCCGAACTCACCACAAGCCAATGCACCATGAGTTACACTATCGCCAAACGCCACAATATTTATCGGACCATATTTAATAAGACCTTCATAATCAAGATTAATTTTCTCTTTTATATGCATATTTCCTTCACACCCCTATTTCTTTATAAAATTCGGGTACAATCTTATTTTCATACTCAAATCCATTCATATCAATTTCGTCAAACAATCCGCAATGCATAGGTATTGCCACTGCTCCGATTCTTTCACAGAATCGTTTTGCATCTGCCATATTCATATTGTTTCCCCGTCCGTTTACGGGCAGGAATACATAGTCTATATCCGTCGGCAAATCTGAAAATACCTTTTCATTATACAGAGTGTCTCCTGTTATGTAATATTTTTTGTCCTCTGCCTTTATAACTACGCCGATTGCATAATCATCTGAATGCTCGGCATACACTGCCTCAAATTCTATTCCATCTTCTGTCCACGTTGTGCCGCAGTTAAATGCAACATAGTTGTTTTTAAGCCCGCCAAGCTGTTTACGTACAGTCTGCCATGCATTGTATGATGCAAGCACGCACACCTGCGAATTTTCATTTAAGTAATACTTCAGCGTTTCCGGATCTGTGTGGTCGAGATGATTATGCGTAAGCACTATTATATCCGGCTTTATTTCAAGAAAGCTCTTATCAACCGGAACACGTCGCTTGTTATGCGGCTCGATTTTTTCTACACTGTCTGATAAATACGGATCAATTATGATTGTCTTTCCGTTCGTTTCAAGCATCAGCCCTGCCTGTCCAAGCCACGTTATTTTCATCTCTCATCACCTTCTTTAATATATATTTTAGAATGATATTCCTTCGCTTCACCCGGCTTGATATAGTCAAACCCTGCCTCTTTTCTGTCAAGCGGAGAATTTGCACAATTCGCAAGGCAGTTCTGCGGCTCTAAGCAGATATAACCGTCTCTGCCAAATATAAGTCTGAATCCGAACTTTTCATCATTCTCATACACAAGGCTCAGATTTTTACCTTTATCATATATTACCATTTTACCGTTTCCGCCTGCTCTGTAATGACGGCTTATCTGTTTGCCGAACGGATTAAGCTCTCCGTTTGCAAGCTGATTTGATATACCATCAAATTCCGGCTTGCTTCCTGTCGGAAGATAGTTTTCCATATTACGCTCATATTCTTCACTTACCTGAGCAAGAACATTTATGTCCTCGTAATCCCCTTCTGAAAAGCACGCATTGAAGGTTGTGTGAAATCCGAGCATCACCGGCATATTTTTATCCGATAAATTTGTAACTCTTGTCAGCTGATAAAATCCATCCTCTTTCAGTTCGTATTCTATATCTATTTTAAATTCGTGCCCAAATCCCAAATACGGATTTTTTTCATCCGCTTCATATGAGCATATAATCTTATTTTCATCTTTATATACAAGTTTAAATTCTGTGTTATGCAATTCACCGTGTAAATGACAGCCTGTATCCGGCTCATTTACCGGGAATCTATATTCTCTGCCTTCAAATTCAAATTTTCCGCCGGATATTCTGTTTACCGGAAAAAGAATAGGCATACCGTATAAATACGGATTGTCAAGTTCCTTTGAATAATCCGGCTCACGCAATATTTTATATCCGTTTTTTCTTAAGCTTATGCAGTTTGCTCCACGGCTGAGATTTATTTGTGCCGTATACGCACCGTTTTTGATTTTTTCTGTCTTTTCCATTCAAGCTATGTCGGCATATCCCGGAGAAGCCTTTTAAAAGGCCTCTCCGTATGCCAATCCTTTTTTACTTTTTCACAACAGAGAAGGTTCTTACCACGCCTCTGCTTATATCTATCACTATCTTATATCCCTTATTGTAGGCATCTATAATATCCTCTTCGCCACCTACATAAACCTGCTCATACTGTTCAGGATCATATACGCCTACGCTTATATTTGCCGTCTTGACAATTAAGAACGGCTCTGAATCCTTTTCTGCTGACAATGCAAGCAAGCCGTTATCAAGTGCAGTTATATATCCAAGAGCATACTGGTCTCTTGTCGCCCACACCGGCTGTGTTGATTCGTCTGTTACCTCGCCGTCAACAGTTTCACCGTATACCAATGTTGTTGATACAACCTCACCCTGCGAATTATTTCTTATACGAATGATGTTGCCAACCTTGATATTATCATCCTCAAGGAACGAATAATTCTCTGCGTTCATATACGTTACAACACTCTTACCTGATATAAGCTCGATTTCCTCACGGTTATCGTCAATATCCTCATCATAAACAGTCTTTACACCCGATACAATAAAGACATTCTTATTTGTAGTTGCAAAGCCATGCACACCCTTTAAGTCAGTTTTGAGAATCATTGCTTCAGTGTAGTCAATTGTGTCCTTTGAGCCTACTCTGTAACCCTCTACATTATATAGCTCCCAATCCTTGAAGAATGTATTTCCATTTACCACCTTGTATGCGTCCGCATCATTCTTGAACTGAGTTGAATTAGGGATAATAAAGAGCTTTGATGAGCTGGTTATCTGCATTGTCGGTCCTAAAAGCATCTGTCCGGCGAAGAAATAGTTTTCTGCCATCGGTGATGATATGAGTAAGCCGTTCTCGGAATTGCCCTCTTTAACCGTATCTATTGCCTTTATCTCGCCATCAGCATTGAGCTCAATCACAACAAGCTGCTCACCTATTGCACCGTTTGTTGCCAGTGCATTTTTCTTTTCGTTAGCTTTTGAATATGTGCTTCCGTCAATTTTCACACGCTCTGCAATCTGCATAACTGCCATTTCGTTATTCTCTGTGAATGCTTTCATAAATAAAGTTTCACGGTCATAATCCTCTGCGAAGCAGTTTATAACCCAGGCATAGATTCCGTTTGTAGAACGTTCTGCAACTATGTCTGCAATCTTGCCCTTTGCATCAACGTAACAGGTAACGCTTACTCCGGCAGTGAGTATAAAATCACTCTTCTCTAAAAACTCATTGTCAACTCTGTACTGTGTGGAATCTATTGTTATATAGGTTTCTTCATCGTCCTGAGACAGGGATGAAATTGCACCTGTTACAGAACTGCTTGATACAACAAGTCTGTTTAAGTCTGATGATGCATACAAGCTTACAACGTTATTCTTTGCAATATCTTCTAATGCAAGCACCTCTCCTGATGCCGTTGTTATAATATACGATGTTGCATTTTCTTCAAGGCTTATTACCTCGTTATGAGTTCCGTAAATTTTCTTTTCGGCTACATCGGTATACTGAACCACAACATTTGTATATGAGTTGATAATTACTGTTTCATAGCCACGTTCGTTGTCTGACTCAATCAAGGTTACAGAACCGTTTATAATTCCATTAAATGCATTTGCAATGTCATTTGAAACATTTTCACCGTTTCTTACGATACTTGCACCCTTACTGATATCCTGAGTTTTTGTGCGGTCATCTTCTCTGTACTTCAAAACATAACTCTGTGGATTGAAATCACTTATATTCTCTGCCTCAATTGTGATTTTTTCTGTTTTGCTTTCACGTACAGATATGTATATCAGCTTATAATAATCATCAACATCCGTATAATACGCACTTGCATAGCTTCCAAGATATTCGTACATATCTGCACCTTCGTCTGTGTTTATCACAGTGTCGCCTATGCTTATGGTATTATCGCCATTGCCTGTTGTGTTTACAAGGCTTGTGTCATTTACCTCGGTTACAACTCCTTCCACATGGTATAAATCATAATATACCTCCATGAAGGTTTCATCACTCTGCTCTAAAGTGAAGTTTGTGGGATTTGTTCCCTTATTTTCAAACACATATGTATTTAACATATTATTGAGTATAACTGCCATATCCCGCATACGGATATTGTTTACAGTAACACCCTTCAATACATCTGAAGTCTGTGCTACCTTAATGGTAGTCTCATAATCAAAGCCTGTAAATCCAAGTGCTTTTATAACTACACTTGCCGCCTCATTTCTTGTTATAATATCATCAGGACGGAAAGTCTGAGAGTCATTTGCCGAAAGAATACCTCTTTCAAGAAGTGCATTTGCCGCATTCCACGCAAGGTCGTCCTCGGTCATATCTCTGTAATATCTGTTACCGTTAGATATGTACGGGTCAATTCCCAGCATTTTTGCAACTGCTATTACAAAGTCTCTTCTTGTAACCTCTTCATCAAGCTTTGTTTCATCTGCTATTTCTTCAATAATTCCAAGCTCCGAGAGAAGCATTGCTTTATCATTCACTTCATCGTTATAATACGTTGCCGATGCTGTATAAGAAAATAATAGCAAAACACTGAATAATATACAAAAAAATTTTTTTTTCAAAAGTTTCACCTCCATTATTTAAGCAGCATAGCGTAAATTATAACAGCCGCCTCTGCTCTTGTCGCATTACGTGTAGGTGCAAAGTCAATATCACTTACACCGTTTACAATTCCCATTGCCTTTAATGTATAAACAGCCTCTTTCGCATACTCTGCAATTTCAGCATCGTCCGCAAAACGGAGTGCACTGCTACCATCTGCCATTTCTACATTTTTATACTTACCTGCATTATAAATGATTACTGCCATATCCTGTCTCGAAATCAAGTCTGTTGCACCGAATACGGTATCGCTGTAACCGTTTATAAGACCTGCCACCTTTGCCTTTGATATAAACTCATGTGGCGGAGAGTGTATTTATATTCCGAACCAAATCGGAAATAAGCCTGAATTGGTGATTACATTGCGAAAAGCAGAGTCAGTTTGTGTAACCCAAAATCCAAAGAAAACAAGTCGGAGGCCAAGCGGTCTTAGGAAGACAAAATATCTCTCCAACTCCTTGGCTCACAGAACGACATGGCTACGATCCGACTTGTATTTATATTCCGAACCAAATCGGAAATAAGCCTGAATTGGTGATTACATTGCGAAAAGCAGAGTCAGTTTGTGTAACCCAAAATCCAAAGA
>JAZQHZ010000265.1:0-13900 GCA_045540855.1 Clostridia bacterium | reverse complement strand
CCTCTATGAATTTACTAAGGCTGAAAGAAATTTTCGCAGAGTGCTGTTTTAAAGACCGAAGGCGTACGTTGGTACTCCGAGGTCTGCAAAACGGTGAGATGCGGAAATTTATTCAGACTTTAACCAAAATATCTCTTTAATAAGCCAACAAATCCCTTGCCGTGGCGAGCTTCATCCTTTGCCATCTCGTGTGCAAAACGCAGTTTTTCAGATAGCTTATTTGCATGAGAACGTAGTTATTTCCAAGCATTATTCAAAAATCTTTGGTACAAGTATTGTACTACATTCTAACATCTTTTTAATATCTTCGTACATTTTTAGTACAATTTTGGAGGTATTTAAAATGTCAAAAAAGAATGAAGTAGGAGTATACCAAAAGAAAAACGGTTTCTGGGAATATCGCTTTGTTATGATGGTTAATGGTAGCCGGATAGCAAGGAAGAAGGGAACGGACGAATTTGGAAACAAGCTCAAGACCAAAAAAGAAGCAATAAAAGCACGTGCGGCGGCGATGGCGGCGGCGAAGCTGGAAAGAGAGCACAAACAGTCTGTCTGCCGCAAAACAGTCAAAGAAGTATTTGGAGAATATTGCAAATCTGGACGTACTGACAGGGCATATCAGACAATCAAAAAGCAAGACAGCTTATGGAAAAATCATTTGTCAAAAAAATTCGGGAATAGATTTGTTGATGAAATCAGTGTTGCAGAGGTCAACGACTATCTTACACAGCTTTACTACATAGACGGATATTCTTTCAAATATACCGAATCATTTTTGAAAATGTTTTATCTGATTTTCGGACAGGCGTATTCACGCAATTACTTAGATGTAGATACATATAATAAACTGTGCATAAATAAAGATACAAAAATCAAAATGCCGAAGCTAAAGTCAGAAGATGATACGGATATTGTGGCATTCAGCCGTGAAGAACTTGCACTTTTGGATGATTACTTTACCGGAAAAAACACTGAAACAGCGTATTTGTTAGGACGTTATTGCGGTTTGCGAATCAATGAGTGCTTTGGTCTGAAATGGTCTAATGTTGATTTAAAAAACGGGACAATTTATATTGACCGTCAGATGCAATATCAAGATGGATTGATAAAATTGGTTGCTCCCAAAACGCTCAATTCCAAAAGGACAATATACTTAAATGATTTTATGAAGAATTATTTCAAGAATCTTATCAAGCAAAGAGATATAGATGCGGAACGATTTGCGGCGGTGCGGCGGCAGAACAGACGGTTAGTCGAGGACATAAACAATGAACACATCTATTCAACAGAGCTTGTCAACTGCTTGCCGGACGGCAAAATTCAAACGGTCAATTCAATGAAATATCCGACCAGAGAAATAAAAAGCAAATTGAATATTCAGTTCAAATATCATTACTTGCGGCATACTTACGGAACGCTAATGGCAGAAATGAATACGCCGCAACACCTCTTGTGCAATCAAATGGGGCACGGTAATATTCACGTCACACAAAGATATTATATTGCACTCTCGAAATCCGGTATTGGAATTTTGCAGAACAATCTGAATAAACTATAAAGAGGCGGCTGTCATAACGATAGCCGCCTCTGCTTAATACATCTCTCTAACTTTATCTATGTATGCGGTAAATTCTTCTTGCACTTCCGGCGGTGAAATGATTTTAACCTCTTTACCGAATCCCAGAAGCCAACCAAAAAATTGCTTACTTATTTCTACCTTTGCCGTAACTGTAAAATGTCTTTCGTCACTTTTTAAATATTGAACATTCTTTGTTCCGAAACGGTCAATAGCAGTATCTAACAATTTATTGATAAACCTCAAGGTAACTCGTTCATCCCTACCGCCATACATAGAAAATACTCTTTGTGTGTATGTTTTCAAATCAATATTTTTAAATTCTTCCTCGCCTTCTCTTGGCTCTCCGGTAGGCTCAACAGTTTTCATGCGGTCAATTCTGTAATGTATAAACTTATGCTTTTTATCGTCAAATGCAAGCAAATAATAATTGCCGTCATTGATAAGTAATGCAAAAGGATTGACAATATAATCTTCACCGTGGCGGCGTTCGACCTGCTTTTTCATATCACTGATTGTGTGTTTCAGATATTTAAAGCTTATCTTTTCGGGAATGTGCTTTTTGCCGTTTAATTCCTTGCTCATGGCTTCGTTGATTGTTGCAATGCTGTTGATAACCTCTGCATTGTCTGTCCTTAGTCTGTCGGTTAAAAGAACATCGTGCTTGATTGTTTTCGCTTGCATTTCACTCACATGAGAGCAAACTATATCCACAAGAAATTCCGATTGTGATTTATCAAGGAATTTTGCAGAATAAACACATTCAGCCAGTAGGCGAATATCTCTGACATCATAATTGCGGCGGCGTGCATAAAAGCCTTTTTTGCTCTTGTCATAGACGATAAACTTTTCTTCGTTGTCTGTATCATCTTCAAGCCATTCTTCCGCCTCGAAAATATCAATATCATTTTCTACCATTAACATTGCTTTGTTGATTTCGTCTATATCTCTGTAAATGGAGCGGCGTTCGGCTGTAATTCCGCATTCTTCCAGATAACTTAGTATGTGATAAGCTGATTTAGTGTTATTCTCGTCAGTATTTTTAAGTAAATATTGCATAACAAGATACGGCTTCATTTTCTGATTGTTTTGTTTTCCGTGTTTGGCTGTTGGTTTTATATTGTTATCCATATTTATCAGCCTTTCAATGATTCCAAATAAACCGAAAGTAATTTTAATGCCGTTTCCTTGTCCTTTGAAGAGCAGGAATCCAAGCGGTACCATAATTCCTGTTGCATAGCAGAAATAGAGGAATCCTCTGTTGTTAAGATTTCATCAGGAGTGATGTGCAGAACATTGCAGATTTTAAGGACAGTTTCAATCCGCATATTAACACTGCCACGCTCAATGTCGGCATAAGTACGTGTTGAAAGCTCGGCTTTTTCGGCAACCTCTGCTTGTGTTAACCCCATTCTTTTGCGGATAGTAAACAATTTATTTCCTATTGTATAAAAATCAAAAATAAGCACTTTAATTCCTCCTTTTGCTCTTATAATAAGAATTATACATTCTATTTTGCTTGACATAAAGGGAGTTTTGCTGTATAATTATAGGAAGAATAGTTCCTGTTTATAACAAAACGGACGCAAAAGGCGGACATTTGCGTGAAAAAGTTATATTCATATGGATTTTTATGGGAGGAGGTGTGAAGAATATGGCTGATATTGGTGTAAAAGAAGCTGCAAGATTATGGGGATATACAGAAGGTACTATAAGAAAATGGTGTCAACAAGGTTTAATACCTAACGCAACGCAGGATAAAAAAGGTTCTCCTTGGCATATTCCTAAAGATGCAAAGTGCCCCAAGAAAATAAAGGTAAAAGAAAATTAAATCTTTATCTGACAGAAAGGACAAGACAAAATGAAAAAGAAAATTTTATCGTTAATGTTAAGTATATCTATGCTCTTGGCATTAACACCTAATATTACCTTTGCTTACAATGAAAATGCTTCGCTTGCGGCGGTGCAGGTTTTTGACGGCGGTACAGGTACAGAGGAAGACCCGTTCCTTATTTCAACGGAAGACCAATTAAGGCTTATTGCTGATTTACCAACTTGTTCATTCAAGCTTACTGAAAATATTGAGTTACAAGAAAGCTGGAGTCCAATTGGAACGGCAGGTGATTCGTTCAGCGGAACATTGGACGGCGATTGGCATACTGTGAGTGGATTAACAGATACTTTTTTAAAGACAAATGACGGAACAGTTAAGAATATTTCCTTACAGTGTATTGATAACTATATAGATGCTTCGGCTTTAATGGCTGATATGAATAACGGTCTCCTTGAGGATTGTAGTATAAAAGGAAAAACAGAATATTCAGAATCTAGATATTGTTCGGGATTTGTCTATAAAAATTATGGTATAATTAATAGTTGTTATTTTAATGGAGTGGTTAGTAGTTCTGCTTATACTTTAGTTGGAGGATATGGACAAGTCGCTCAACATTGTGATACAGGTACGCCAAGTAGCTTTGTTTATGAAAATTATGGTAATATAAGAAATTCATATGCGAGAGGAACTCTTATTGGCGGACATAAAGATTGGGGAGGACCTGTATCTGGATTTGCTTATAAAAATACAAGTGACGGAGCAATACATAATTGTTATTGTTCTGTAATTATGAAAAACGGTAGCAGTCAATATGGATTTCATTACAGTAATAGCGGCACTATAATAAATTCATATTTCGATAAGGACGTAAGTGGCATAACAAATGGTGGCACTCCAAAAGCATCATTAGCATTAAAAATGCAAGCTACTTTTACAGATTGGGATTTTGACACGGTCTGGGATATAGATGAAAATATAAATGACGGATATGCTTATTTGCAAATGGAGCAGAATTTCCTTCCAAAAGTGGAAAGCATTGCATGGGAAAAGAAAAATGTATATTTGCAGACAGGTAGTACAGTAACCTTAAATCCAGAAATTATCCCGGCTGATACCGGAAGAAAAAAGGTCTGGAGCTCATCAGATGAAAGCATTGCAACTGTATCATCTGCCGGAGAAGTAACTGCACTTGCGGCAGGTGACGTGCAAATAACCTTGCTAATGGGAGATTTTTCGAGGTCATGCAATGTTCATGTTGTTGACAATTTAGTACTTGTAAACGGTGCAACACTTGACAAAGAAGAATTAACGCTTGAATGTGGCGGCGGATATCAATTAACAGCCGCACTTGGCCCGGCAAATGCAACAGATAAAAATGTATCGTGGAAAAGCTCAGACGAAAGTGTTGCAACTGTTTCAAGCGATGGCACTGTAACCGCAGTAGCAAATGGAACAGCAACAATTACAGTGACAACATCTGATGGCGGTTATACAGATAGCTGTGCAGTAACCGTTATAACATCAGTAACAGGTATTACGCTTGATAATAGTACTGTCAATATGTATAAGGGTAAGGTTTTCACATTATCTGCAACAGTAGAGCCTCCGACTGCAACAAATAAAAATGTCATTTGGAAAAGCTCGAACGAAGATATTGCAAGTGTGGCGGATGGTATTGTTACAGCAAAAGGTGTAGGAACAGTAACAATAACCGCTACAACAGAGGACGGCGGAAAACACGCACAATGTAATATAACAATAACAATTCCTGTGGATGGTGTTTCGTTAAATAAAAATGAAACGACCATAAAAGTAGGAGAAAGCGAACAGCTTATAGCTAACATAACGCCGATAAATGCAACAGACACAACAGTTATCTGGGAAAGCTCGGATAATAGCGTTGCAACAGTAGAAAATGGTTTTGTAACAGCTATAAAGCCGGGAACAACGGTTATTACTGTTACAACAAATGACGGCGGAAAGAAGGCGGAATGTTATGTAACAGTTCCGGTATCGGTTACAGGAATAACCATAAACAAGGAAAGTGTTACAATAAAAAGAGGCGATTATGTTGCTATCACAGCTACGGTATTGCCCTCAAATGCTACAAATAAAGTAGTATATTGGGAAAGCGACAATGAGGCGGTTGCAAGCGTAGAGGATGGAATCATTACAGCAAATTCGGCAGGTAATGCGATTATCACAGCTAAAACCGCAGACGGTGGAATAACTGCACAGTGCAATGTAACGGTCTATGTTGCAGTAGAGGGGGTTACTTTAAATAAGGCTAACACAACGATAAAAATAGGCAACAGTGAAAAGCTGATTGCAACAATTTCGCCATATGATGTAACCGATAATGGAGTAAGCTGGCATAGCTCAAATGAAAATGTAGCAACAGTTGAAGATGGTGTTGTTACTGCAAAATCATCGGGAAAAACAACAATAACAGTTAAAACAAACGATAGCGGAAAAACAGCACAGTGTGTGGTTCTTGTTCCGGTATCTGTAACAGGAATTGAGCTTAATAAGGACAATGTAAGCATTGATATTGGTGATACAACAACAATAAAAGCCACTGTATTACCGACCAATGCAACAAACAAAAATGTTATCTGGAGAAGCTCAAACGAAAATATAGTAACAGTTAAGGATGGTGTAATAACAGCTATATCAGAGGGTAATGCAGTTATTACAGCTATAACAGAAGACGAAGGAAAGAGTGCAGAATGTAATGTTACAGTTACTGTTCCTATTGGAAGTATAACATTAAATAAAAGTTCAATTTCTCTTGAAATAGGAAAAACAGACAAATTATTTGCAACGATTTCTCCGTCAAACACAACAGATAAAAGCATAGTATGGTCTTCAACAAATGAAGATATAGCAACAGTTGAAAATGGTGTTGTTACAGCGGTCAATGTTGGTACGGCTGTTATATCAGCAACATCTGCTGATGGAAGCAAAAAAGCTGAATGTGTTGTAAATGTTATTATTTTGCCGGATGGTATAACCTTGGATATTTCAGAAGCAAAAATCAATGTTGGTGAAACGCAGACAATAAATGCAACGGTAACACCGTCAAATGCGACTGATAAGAGTGTAGTCTGGTATAGCTCAAATGAAAGTGTTGCAACTGTGGATGGTGGCATTGTAACAGGCGTAAGCGAGGGTACTGCTACAATCACGGCTAAAACTACACAAGGCGATTACATAGCTTCTTGCAAGGTGACGGTTGTTGTTCCGGTAGAAGCAATAGAGCTTGATACAAATAATGTTGAGCTTAAAGAAAATGAAAGCACTGCAATTACAGCAACAATATTGCCTGCAAATGCGACTGATAAATCTATTCAATGGGTATCATCAAACACAAATGTTGCAACTGTTGAGGATGGACTAATTACCGCAGTGAATCCGGGTAGCTCAATAATAACAGCTTTTTCGGCTAATGGAGTAAGTGCAACGTGTATAGTAAATGTAGATGTGAAGTATAATGCTACAATTAAAGTTGGAAAAGATATAGAATGTGCAGGAGAAATGGTAACTGTTCCGGTATATATCGAAGATAATCCGGGAATGGCGACATTTAATCTTACATTTGAATTTGATGACAGCAAACTTGAAATTGTAGAAATTGAAAATGGAGAGATTTTAACCGAAGGAACTCTTACATCAAATCTGCATCAGGAAGAGTTTGCAGGTAATGTAGTTACGGCATATTGGTCTAATACAGATAATGTTATTGACGATGGCGAAATATTAAAGCTTACTTTCAGAATAAAGGAAGATGTGAGCGACGGTGAAACGCCGATAAAAGCAACATACACCCTTGGAGATATTCTGAATCAGGATTATGAAAATATCGCTCTTAATATAAAGGATGGAATAGTAGAAATTACAAGTATATTAAAGGGCGATGTAAAGGAAGACGGCGTTGTTGATGGAAATGATGGTCTCAGACTTAATCAGTATCTTGCAGATTGGGATATTTCTTTAACAAAATTTGAAGAACGTGCGGCGGATGTTTATGCTGATGAAGAAATAAATGCAAAGGACGGATTAAAGCTCGGTCAATATCTTGCTAAATGGGATGTTTCGTTAATGGCTGTTTCATTGCTTGAAGAAAAGACGATAGTTTTTGATGTGGACAATGTAAGCTCACCTGCCGGAAATTATGTTGATGTGCCTGTTTATATAACAGAAAACAGCGGTGTTGCAACGTTCAAGGTTAAGTTGAATTATGATACGGAAAAACTTGTTCCGGTAGCAATAACTAAAAATCTGATTGATGGAACACTTGCATCGAATTTACAGCAAGAAGAATTTAGTGATGATTATATTTCGGTATATTGGATAAATCCTTCAAATGTAATGGAAGTAGGAAAGGCGTTTACAGTAAGATTTAAGGTTGCAGAAGATATAACCGGAGAAATCCCTGTAAGTATTTCATATGAAGAAAATGACATCTGTGACCAAAAGTATAATGATTTAGCAGTAACATTAGAAAATGGAGCAGTTGTTATTACAGATAATGCGACTTTAAACTATGTATATACAGTAAGCAATATTTGCGTAGGTGAAAATGTAAGCGTTGATGTTATTAAGAATGTTGAAAGAAATGAAATTGATACGCTCTTTATAGCAGTATATGCTTCAAATGGTGCATTGATTGATGTTGTATCATCAGATATTTCGAATCAAGTGAATGAAACAGTAACAATTACAAAAGACCTCACAATAGAAGAGGGTTGCAAAGTCAAAGCATTTGTGTTTGATGGATTGGGAGATATACAATCATTAAGCAATGTAGAAGTTCTTGATGTGAAATAACCAACAAAGAGGCGGCGATGCCGCCTCTTTAATTTTCCAAAAGAGAAACATATTTATAGACGGTGGTGCGGCTCATGCCGCATACTCTGGCAAGCTCTGAAATATTCAGCTTTCCCGATTTTAAAGACGGATAATGCCGCAAAAAGGCGGCGGGAATATCTTCTTTTGTTACTTGCGGTCGCCCGATACACGCTCCCTTTGCTCTGGCATTTTCCATCCCGGAACGCACTCTTGCACGAATCATAGCAAGCTCTAATTGACTGAATACTCCTGCCATCTGCAAAAATGCCTCACTCATAGGGTCTGATTGACCGTTGCGGCAATCAAGAGTAATGCTGCCGACTATCACCAGCCGCAAATGCTTATCACGAATTATATCAATTATTTCACATAATTGTTGTGTACTTCTGGCAAGTCTGGGAACTTCAAGAGTTATAATTGTGTCACCTTCTTTTGCCGCTTCAAACATGGCTTTCTGTTGGTTTTTTATTTTACTGTCGCCGTGTTCATATTCAAGGAATATTTCTTCCGCTCCGGTGGCTTTCAGTTCTCTGACTTGGCGGTTAATGTCTTGTTTGGTTTCGTTTGTGCTACATCTGGCATATCCGTAATTCATAGTTTTGTCCTTTCTTCCGCTCCGCAAAGTTTCCCCTGCGGAGCAGTTTTTGTGCTTAACAAGAGATTGAGAAGCGGCGGCTTGCACTCTGCTTTGTGAATGCCTTATAAAGCTCGCCATACATCTTTTTGAAGTTGGTTGTATCAAATCTGTTACTCAATACCGAAGTCCAACGGATAATGTATGAGCCTGCAATCAGTTCTTCTGTTTCTCTTTCAAGCATTTCTTCCTTGATACTGTCACGGATTGCCTCGGCTTCTGCCTTTGCTTCTTCCATAAGTGTTTCCCATTCGTTTAATGCCTCGATTTTTGTAATAAGTTCTGCTTTTGTCATTGTTAATTTCTCCTTTTGGTTTTTATTTGTTTTATAGGGTGTTTCCCTTAACTACACTTATATTATAGCACTAAATATTAGTGCTGTCTATTGACAAAATGCACTAAGTTTTAGTGTTTTATTTATGCAATTTTAGCACTTGATTTTAGTGCAAGGGTTTGTTATAATAAGGATAATGAAAAAGGTGGTGAATTTATGGCAATCAGATATAAAATTGATATTCTGGCAGAACTCAAAAAAAGAGGGTATTCTTCCACAAGAATCCGTGAAGAGAAGTTAATCGGTCAATCCTACTTGCAACAACTGCGGCACGGGGAATTGGTATCGTGGAAAACGCTTGATACAATATGCTCGCTCTTGGAGTGTCAGCCTGCTGACTTGATAGAGTATGTCAAAGATACTGAATAGGGGTGTTCAATAAAACAACTGGTTTCGTGGACATTTTTCTCTATATGCCAAAAGGCGAAAAATCAGCAAAAAACGGTCAGATTCTGTTCAAGAAAATCTCTGCACCCTTTTGTGAACATAGGGGCGTGTATTTCGTGAAAATACCTTTTTGAGGCGGCGATGCGGTCTGATGCGGCTCACGCTCCCACGAAATGGGATTTTTGTTTTCAATCACGATAGCTGTGACTGTGGTCGGAAGAATGAGTGTTTTTACTACAAACAAAAAAATGGCAAGCAGTTCAAATATAGAACTACTTGCCGTTGTTATTTGAAATCTTTCAGTATTTCATCAAGTGCAATATCCAATGCTGTTTTCAGGCTTTGTTGCACAATGCTTAGTACCTCTTTTTCCAAAACAGCTTTTTTATTTTTCTTCTTGGTCTGTTGCTATCTCATTTGATTTTTACCTCGCTTGTAATTGTAATTTCTTCTGCGGTTTCTCTTTCCTCAAGTCTTTTCTGCATTGACCTGCGATGAGCCATAAGGATTTCTTCCGGTGTATATCCATCAAGATACATTGTCGGGTAATATTCCGGTATTTTTTTCTTTTGGAAATAAGTCATTTCTTTCGCCTCTCTTTCATATTTAATTATGGCTTTTATCAATTTTTAGCCGCAAGCGGCTAAAAATTTGATAAAGCCTTAGTTGTGTTTCTATTATATTTGAGAAACAATTCTTTTTACTTAATCATTTTTGAAAATTTTAATCATACTATTAACACAGAATATATATTTATATTTTTATATACTGTTAATTGTGTGACTTAAAATCTATCTGTTCAAAAACGAATCATTCATTATTTCAATAAGAATTTCTATTTCTTTTGTATATACCGCATTTTGGTCTATTTTGGGATGTTTGTAGGGGTGTCCTCCAACGTAGTTATACATCTTTATGTATGCAAGACCGGCATCTTTTTCGTTTTTGTTTTTAATAGTCCAGTATGTTTGCCAACCTTTGCTATATGTTTCTTTCGGAATTTCTGTATAATGTTTTTTGCCGTCTGGTGTTTTGCTGATTGAATAGTATATACACTCGGCATTTCTATCACGATGAATATAACCAATCCTTGAAAGATATCTAAGCCAGTTTGAAATTGTTTGCCGTGATACTTGAACACCATCCGCAGACATTATTCTTTGCATTTCTACTACTGGAAATGCTGAAAAAGAATCATCACAGAGCATATAATAACAAAAGTATTTGAATTTTTCAAAGTTGACGCTTGCCGGGATATTCATTTCGGTAATGCAATACAATTTGAAACGGTCAGGTATATCCGTTATCTCATATGTTAGATTTTGTCCGCTACCGCTTGAAACAAATTCAACTCCATACCGTTGCAATTTACGGTCAATGTTTTGTTTGGCATTAGAACCTAAAATGGCAGACAATTCATCTTTTGTATATTTTCTGATTTCTAACATTTTAATATCCTTTCATTTTTAAGTCATACTATTAACACAAAACAAGTATTGTCTTTTTTATTTTGTTAATAGTATGACTTAAAATTTTGTTATGCAGTCAATCCGAATTCGACGATTTCCGGATATTTTTCTAAAAACCATCTCTTGATTGTGGGATAGCGTAAGCCTTGTTTATGGCACTTGGAAATTGTACGAAGCTCATTGAATTCCTTGATGGCGGCAAGAGCATTTTCTTCTGTTTCATGCCGCAAAATATAATCCTGCATATAACCATAGCTCAAACCTTTGTATGTTTCTTTTTTAGGGTTAGTTCTGATAGTACGCTTTACAACGGTGTATTCGGGATAATCGCGGCGTACCTGCTGAAGATGTGTATATTCTTCGCTTCTGGTATTCTCTGCAAGCCTTGCAAAAGTTCTGTCCATTATAAGCTGTTTATCCTTGTGGTTGATTTTTAATGTGTTCTTCATAATCTTTACTTCCTTTCCTTTATATTTTTTGATTAGGCGGATTTCTTTAAAATATTTTCAAGTTTGTTGTGGAATTCTCCGATTTCGGGATATGTGTTCAAAAACCACTTTTTAATTTCACCATATGATGCGGCTTCCGCAAACTCAACTTTGTTTCCCTCGTGGTCTTTTCCACAAAGGATATTAAACTCTGTCATAACTTTGTTGTCGGTATCGTGTTCTGCAATATACTTTGCCATGTAGTCCAAAGTCAAGCCTTTAAAACCATTTGATTTACTTGCAGTTTTTTTCGTAACAACCTTAAAATTCGGATAATCTCTGCGAACTTCCTGCAAGTTGCTGTATTCTTCTGTGCCGAACTTGCTTGCCTCTTTTGCAAATGCCTTTGTTACCTCGATTATTCTCTTTCTTTCATTGATTCTGATGTTTGTCATAATTAACACCTATCCTTTCTTGTTATAATTTTTTTATAATATTTATTGTATTTTTGAGGTTTTGTGTTCCTCTTGATTACATACTTAGTATAGCATTTTTAAAATAACTTGGTGTCGTTATAATGGCACTGGTTTAAAATATTTAATTATTATTTTATAAAAAAATTATAGTGAGGCGGCGAGGGGATATAAAAAGATGTTTTATAGATGTTCTGATGTTGTTTGCTTTTGGAATAAAACATTATAAAAAGATTTAAAAAAGTTGATAATATGTTCATTAAAATATTGTTTCGTGAACACATAACGTGATATAATATAGAAAATGGTACAAGATTTAAAAAGTACAAGAATATATGATTTTTAATAAGAAAAGGAATAACTGAATAACAAAAAGGGACAAGAAAAGTACAAGTTTTAAAGAGAAAAAAACAGTGTAGTGAGTCGCCTCACTACACTGCTATAAATTCCTTACTCTTCCTCGAATACGTCCTTACCAAGACCGCAGGTCGGGCATACCCAATCCTCGGGTACATCTTCCCAGGCTGTGCCCGGTGCAACACCGTTCTCCGGGTCACCGATTTCCGGGTCATAAACATATCCGCACGGACATACATACTTTGCCATAATTTTATCTCCTCTATGAATTTACTAAGGCTGAAAGAAATTTTCGCAGAGTGCTGTTTTAAAGACCGAAGGCGTACGTTGGTACTCCGAGGTCTGCAAAACGGTGAGATGCGGAAATTTATTCAGACTTTAACCGAAATATCTCTTTAATAAGCCAACGAATCCCTTGCCGTGGCGAGCTTCATCCTTTGCCATCTCGTGCACTGTGTCGTGGATTGCATCGTAGCCTAATTCCTTAGCTCTCTTTGCTAACTCAAACTTACCTGCTGTTGCACCGCACTCAGCCTCTGCTCTTAACTGTAAGTTCTTCTTTGTATCAGCAAATACAACCTCGCCTAAAAGCTCTGCAAACTTTGCAGCGTGCTCAGCCTCTTCCCATGCAGCTCTGATATAGAACTCACCGATCTCCGGGTAGCCCTCTCTGATTGCCTGGCGGCCCATTGCGATATACATACCAACCTCTGTGCACTCGCCCTCGAAGTTAGCCTTTAAACCCTCATATACATCAGCCTCAACCTGATCCTTTGCTCCTACGCCGATTACGTGCTCACATACGAAATTGAGCTCTGCACCCTCATCCATCTTTGTGAACTTCTCGCCCGGAACTCCGCACTGCGGACATCTCTCCGGTGCACTGTCTCCCTCGTGAACATAACCGCATACTGGACATACATACTTTGCCATAATTTTTTCCTCCTGAAATTTATAAAATTTTTATTTACAATTTTTGCATTTGCCGTAAAATACCAGCGAATGACTCTGTGTATCTGCACCGATTGCGTCAGACACCATATCGTCAAGCTGTGACGGGAACGGCAGGTCTACGTCAATTACGGAACTGCATTCCGTACATACGAAATGATAATGCTCGTGTGTAAAGCCGTCGTAATGCTCACTTACGTCACCAAGAGAGAGCTTTAAAATTTCACCTGCTTCACTCAGCTTTGCAAGATTTCTGTAAACCGTACCCATACTGATGTTTGGATACTCCTTACGAAGCTCACCGTAAATCCATTCCGCAGTCGGATGTGTTCTGGTTGATTTAAGAACATTTTTCAATGCTTCCCGTTGTCGTGAATAGTTCATTGGCATCTCTCCTTGCTTTTAAAATCAGTAATCATTATCAATTTCTGATTTCATTATAGCACAGGAAAGAGAGTTTGTCAATAGTATTTTTTAATTTTTTTGGAAAAATATGAAAAAAATTTTTCTCTTCATATATTATAGGCAAAATATTTTAAAATATACATAAAACTAATATTGTACAAAAAAATCTGAAAATTAAACAGAAAATTTTGCAAAATGCCG
>JAZQHZ010000264.1:0-22870 GCA_045540855.1 Clostridia bacterium | reverse complement strand
ACTCCGAAGGGGAGAGAGTATAACATAGTCAAGGTAAAGAAGGCGGTATTTTTAATGAATATCGGTGAAAAACTTGCCTCAGGCGAGCCGCACGACAATCGTGCTCCTGACTATGACGACTGGTCATTGAATGGCGATATCTTAATGTACTATCCGGTGCTTGACTGCTGCTTCGAGCTTTCGAGCATGGGTATCAGAGTGGATGAGGATTCGCTTCTTGAGCAGGTTAAGAAGGCAGGCTGTGAGGACAGACTTGAGCTTGACTATCACAAGATGATTTTAAATAAGGAGCTTCCGTACACAATCGGCGGCGGTATAGGTCAGTCGAGATTATGTATGTTTATGCTCGGCAAGGCACACATCGGTGAGGTACAGTCATCGGTATGGCCAAAGGAAATGAGAAAGCTTTGCAAAGAAAATAACATCGAATTGATGTAAATACAGAAAGGGATTTCTAATGAAAACAGTAATCAAATCATTATACAGAAACACCGCAGACCACGGTAACAAGGAAGTTACAATTTCGGGCTGGGTAAGAACAATCAGAGTATCAAAGAACTTCGGCTTTATCGAAATCAATGACGGTAGCTTTTTCAAGAGCTTACAGATTGTAATCGAGCCGGAAAAGCTTGATAACTACACAGCAGTATCAAAGCTCAACGTAGGTGCGGCAATCACTGCAATAGGTATTTTAGAGCTTACTCCGGAGGCAAAGCAGCCGTTTGAGTTAAAGGCGGATGCAATCGTAATTGACGGCGAGTCAACACCGGATTATCCGCTTCAGAAGAAGCGTCACTCATTCGAGTACTTAAGAACAATTGCACATTTAAGACCGAGAACAAACACATTCTCAGCAGTGTTCAGAATCCGTTCGCTCGTTGCATATGCAATTCATCAGTTCTTCCAGGAGAGAAACTTCGTCTACGTTCATACTCCGATTATCACAGGAAGTGACTGTGAGGGTGCAGGCGAGATGTTCAGAGTAACAACTCTTGACCCGGATAATCTTCCGTTAAATGAGGACGGTACAGTTGACTATTCAAAGGATTTCTTCGGTAAGTCAACAAACCTCACTGTTTCGGGACAGTTAAATGTTGAAACATACTGTATGGCGTTCAGAAACGTGTACACCTTCGGACCGACCTTCCGTGCGGAAAACTCGAATACAACACGTCACGCGGCTGAGTTCTGGATGATTGAGCCGGAAATCGCATTCGCTGATTTGAAGGACGATATGGAGCTGGCAGAGGATATGTTAAAGTACATCATCAACTTCTGCTTAGAGAACGCACCGGAGGAGATGGAGTTCTTCAATAACTTCGTTGATAAGGGCTTGTTAGAGAGATTGAATAACGTAGTATCAAACGATTTCGCTCACGTAACATATACAGAGGCTATCGAGATTTTATCAAAGAACAATTCAGAGTTTGACTATCCGGTAGAGTGGGGCTGTGACTTACAGACAGAGCACGAGAGATACTTAACAGAGGTATATTTCAAGCGTCCGGTTATCGTAACAGACTACCCGAAGGAGATTAAGGCATTCTATATGAAGCTTAACGACGACGGTAAGACGGTTGCGGCTATGGATATTCTTGTACCGGGAATTGGTGAGATTATCGGCGGAAGCCAGAGAGAGGAAAATTACGATGTTCTCGTAAACCGTATGAACGAGCTTGGTCTTGAACCGGAGGATTACTCATGGTATCTTGATTTAAGAAAGTACGGCACAAACAAGCACGCAGGCTTTGGTCTCGGCTTTGAGAGAGCAGTAATGTACATCACAGGTATGTCAAACATCCGTGACGTGCTTCCGTTCCCGAGAACTGTTGGTACAGCAGAATTTTAAATAGAAGCACGAAAGAGAAGCTTCGCATCTCACTGTTTTTCAGACCTTGACGTATAAGCATACGCCTGCGGTCTTTAAAACAGCAATCTGCTTGCTTCTCTTTCGTGCTTAACGTTAAATGTAGGGGACGGCGTCCTCGACGTCCCGAAAATGGTAATTTATCAGAAGAACGGGACGTCCGGGATGCCGTCCCTTGTAATTGTTATTTATAAAAGTAGGGGCGAACAGTGTTCGCCCGGAAGATTGGTGGGATTTTTGCGGGCGAACGCGGTTCGCCCCTACATTATCAATTATTATATGATATAAGAAGGAGCAAAACAATGAACAATTTCTTAAATGTTGTAATGGTTGCACTTATCATCTTTTTTCTGTTCAAGATGGTAGGCCCTCTTGCCGGAATAACTGCATTTGTGATAGTGCTTGCAGTTGCACTGTATCTTTATGTACCGACATATTACGCATCAAAGGGAAATCAGGCATTTAATGCCGGAGATTTCAAGGGTGCGGTTGCGTGGTATAAGAAGTGTATGGCAAACCGTGCAAAGGTAAATCACAGAATCAATTACGCATATATGCTTATGCGTGTTGGTGAATTTGAAGAGGCGGAGAAGGTTTTAGACTATATACTCCGTTTTAAATCTGTAAAGCCGGAGCACAGAAATGCGGCACGTCAGCACCGCTGTATGGTATATTACAAGCAGGGCAGACTTGACGAAGCAGTGGAAGAGGCACAAACGGCGTATGATAACGGCTTCAGAACATCGGTAATGCGTGCAACGCTCGGTTTCTTCAAGCTTGTTACGGCACCGAAGGCACAGGAAACCTATGAATTCTGTCTTGATGCATACGATTATGATGATGAGAACAGAGACATCAAGGATAATATGATTTTAGCATATTATTATCAGGGTGAATATGAAAAGGCGAAGGAGATTTCGGACAAGGTAATGGAAGAAAATCCGCAGTTCGTCGAGGCATATTATCACGGAGCGATGATAGAGGAGAAACTCGGCAATTATAAAAAGGCAAAGGAATACCTCGAAAAGACAGAGGATTGCCGCTGGTCTGATATGACAACGGTGACAAAGGACGAGGTTGCTGCATTTATAAAGGAAATTGAAAAGAAGATATGAGTTTAAAAAGCCGTCGCAGGACGGCTTTTTATGTGCTTGACGGATTTTGACGGGTATGGTATAATATAGGTATCAATTATGCAGGCTGGTGAAATGTATGAAAAAAACAATTATTTTAATAGCGGGAATATTAGCGATAGGTCTGTTTTTGTTCTTTGGATGCGGTATTAAGCAGTATATACCGGAAATTCCTTCGAGATTGGCGAAGTATCACAATACCGGAAATGTTACGATTACTGTTGACGGGGAAAAAGTAAACTTGAACGGAGTTGAACTGTTATATAAAAATGATTTGGGAGAAAATATTGAAACAGTTAAATTAAATGATAGTGGATTTAAATTCAAAGACGGACAATACGGTGTTAATACTTTTAGTCTAAAGGTCCCCTGTGACATTCTCAATGAAATAGCAGTTGAGTTTGGGCAATTTAATACGAATTGGTGGCACGTTTGCCGATATGATGTAAACGTAGAAATCACAACAAATGAGGATAAAACAGCAACGGCTAAAATGAACACTTCAATTATAGTTGAAGATTATGAAACAAAATATGAACAAGTAAAGACACTCACTTTTGATGATAATACTATTGTGTGTGGCTCTTTACAAGGTTATATAAAGGAGCATACCAAATGAACCCATTAGCTGACAGAATACGTCCGACGTCAGTTGAGGACGTGGTGGGACAGGAGCATTTAATCGGCGAAGGCAAGCTGCTTCGCTCTATTATCGAGCGTAACGAAATTCCCAATATGATTTTCTACGGCCCGAGCGGAGTGGGCAAGACTACGATTGCAAATATCATTGCCTCACGTACAGGTAAAACACTGCGTCGCCTTAATGCGACAAATGCATCGGTGAGCGATATTAAGGACATTGTTGCAACTCTTGATTCCTTCCTTGCACCTAACGGCGTATTGCTCTATCTCGACGAGATTCAGCACTTCAATAAAAAACAGCAGCAGTCATTGCTTGAATTTATGGAAAACGGCAAGATTACTCTGATTGCGAGCACAACCGAAAATCCGTATTTTTACGTGTATAATGCGGTGCTTTCACGAAGTGTGGTGTTTGAATTCAAGCCGATTTCTCCCGGAGAAATCGAAAAAGCACTCCGCCGTGCGGCAAAGCTTTTATGTGAAAACGAGTACAGCGATTATAACGTAACAATCACTGACGAGGCGTTTTTGCATATGGCGAACTCCTGCAACGGTGACGTGAGAAAAGCCTTGAATTTCCTTGAGGTGGCATTCATTGCAGCTGTGCCGGACAAGGATATGAACATTGAAATCGGCATAAACGAGGCAGTGCAGTCGAGCCAGAAAAAGGCACTTCGCTATGATAAGGACGGCGACAGCCATTACGATATTTTAAGTGCATTCCAGAAATCTATCCGCGGCTCTGACCCCGATGCGGCAATTCACTACCTTGCAAGGCTTGTATGTGCAGGCGATTTGCAGAGCATTTGCAGGCGTGTGCTTGTGATTGCGGCGGAGGATATCGGGCTTGCGTATCCGCAGGCGATAACAATTGTGAAATCCTGCGTTGATGCGGCATTGCAATTGGGATTTCCCGAGGCACGTATTCCACTTGCCGAGGCGGTGTTAGTGCTTGCTACTGCACCTAAATCCAACAGTGCAATCTGTGCGATTGATGCGGCGATTTCGGATATCGAAAACAAGGATACAGGCGATATTCCGGCACATTTAAAGGACAGCCATTACGGCGGTGCAAAAAAGCTTGGCCACGGCGTGGACTACAAATATCCGCATTCATACCCGATGCACTATGTGCAGCAGCAGTATCTGCCGGATAATATTAAAAACGCAAAATATTACGAATACGGCGAAAACAAGGCAGAGGCGGCGGCAAAGCAGTATTGGGAAAAGATTATGAATAATACGGATAAATAACGGAAAAATTAACACTATTACTCCTCTTTACATATTATGTAAAGGGGAGTTTTTATGCAAAAAGGAAGAATTTGTCTTTTATTATCAGCTTTCATATACGGAATAGTGCCTGTTTTTGCAAAATTTGCGTATCAGGGCGGCACAAACAGCTATACACTCACATTCTTGCGTGCAGTGCTTACACTGCCTGTTTTATATGCGGTGATTCGGCTTACACGCCGTCCGCTTGCTATTTCACGTGACAGAATATGGAAAATAATAATCCTCGGTACCTTCGGTGCGGCGGCACCGATAGTGTGCCTGTATGTTTCATATGAGTACATCAATGTAGGGCTTGCAAGCACTCTGCATTTTATTTATCCGCTTATAACCGTAATTGCGGCTGCGTTTATTTACCGCGAGAAAATAAAGCTGACGACGCTTGGTGCGGTTATACTGGTAACGCTTGGAATTATGATGTTTTCCGATATTCAATCGGGCGGAGATACTGTTGGCGTAGTATTTGCACTGCTTTCGGGGATTTTTTACAGCTTTTTCGTGATTTATATCGAGCGTTCGGGACTTGATGAAATGGACTATCTGACACTGACGTTTTATATGCTGATAATAATGAGTGGCGTAACGCTTGCGTTTGCGTGGCTGATGGGTGGGCTGGACTTCACAATGACGCCGTATGCGTGGATAAATTCGATAGGAATATCTATGATGGTGACGTTTATTGCACTGCCGATGTTTCAGCTTGGAGTGCGATTTTCAGGCTCGGCGGCGGCAGGAATTTTATCGGGCTTTGAGCCGGTGGTAAGCATTGCGGCAGGTGTAGCGTTTTTGGGTGAAACGGTGGGTGCAGTGCAGCTTGTGGGTGCACTATTGATTTTTGCCGGGCTCGGACTTTGTAAAAGCATATAGAAAAGACGTAAATTTTGGGAAAAATATCTTAAAGAACGCTGAAATTGGTACTTTTTTCAAATATCCTCTTGATTATTTTTGCAAAATGTGCGATAATAAAATAGGATTATACTAGGAGAGGTGTAAGCCTGAATAAATTTCCGCATCTTACTACTCTTCGTGGCTCGGAGTATCAACATACGCCATTGCCACGGCGAGCAGCAATCTGCGAAAATTTCTTTCAGACTTAGATTTGAGAAAGGATTTTATAGGTATAAGCAATGAGAAAGTCCGATACAACAATCGCATATGTGGAGCCGTTTTCACTTGCCGCACGAGCAGGCATAGTAGAGGGTGATATACTCTTAAAAATCAACGGCAGCGATTTTTATGATATACTTGAATACCGATATCTGACTGCTGAGTATGAGGTGGAGCTTGAAATTAAAAAGCTTAACGGTGAAATTGTAACCGTAACAATTACAAACGATTACGAGGATTTGGGTATTGAATTTAAGGAAGGACTTATCGACGAGGCACAGTCGTGCCGTAACAAGTGTATTTTCTGCTTTATAGACCAGCTTCCTGAGGGGATGCGTGAAACGGTGTATTTCAAGGATGATGACACACGTCTGTCGTTTTTGCAGGGAAACTATGTTACGCTCACCAATATGTCAGACGAGGAGATTGACCGCCTTATTGCTATGCGTGTGTCTCCGATAAATATCAGCGTACACGCTACTAATCCGGAGCTTCGGTGTAAGATGCTCAACAACCGTTTTGCGGGCAAATGCTATGATATAATGAAAAAGTTTGCTCAAAACGGGATTATGATGAACTGTCAGATAGTGCTTTGTCCGGGAATTAATGACGGAGAAGAGCTTGACAGAACGATAAATGACCTTGCCGCACTTTATCCGCACGTAAACAGTGTAAGTGCTGTTCCGGTAGGACTGACACGCTACCGTGAGGGCTTATATCCACTCACGCCCTACACAAAGGAAACCTCGGCACAGATAATTGAGCAGGTAAGATTACATCAGGAAAGATTGCTCAAAGAAATTGACACCCGTCTTATCTATCTTTCGGACGAGTTCTATATCAAGGCTCAACAGCCCATACCTGAAGCGGATGATTACGAGGGATTTCCGCAGATTGAAAATGGCGTAGGTCTTGTGGCGAGTATGAAAGAGGAATTTGATGCGGCGATAAGATTAGTTGAGAAAAAGGAATATGAAAGAAAGTCCGTAATCCTTGCAACGGGCGAGATTACGGGTGAGTTTATTTCATCGCTTGCAAAGCAATTGCAGGAAATAACGGGAATTGACATTCGTGTGAGGCCGATAAAGAACAACTTCTTCGGCGGCGAGGTCAACGTTTCGGGACTTGTGGTAGGACGGGATATTATAGAACAGCTTCGTGATGAGGAAAAGGCGGACGTGCTTATAATACCGCAGTCAATGCTTCGAGACGATGACGAAATTTTCCTTGACGATACGACAGTATCGGATGTTGAGGAAGCATTGGAAATGAAGATAATTTCCGTAATAAATGATGGATATGAATTTATAGAGAAGATAATAGGTGAAGAAATTTTGTAAAGAGAAGCGTCTGAATAAATTTCCGTATCTCACTATTTTTCGAAACTCGGAGTATAAACATACGCCGTCACGCACCGCCAAGAAGGGCGGACGCCGGAGGCGGCTTTTGTGAAACAAAAGTGCTGAGTATTCTCAAAACAGCAATCTACGAAAATTTCTTTCAGACTTGAGTTAGAGAGAGGAGAAACAAATGAAACCGACAGTTGCTATTGTCGGCAGACCGAATGTGGGTAAGTCGACATTATTCAATAAAATTACAGGACAGCGTATCAGTATTGTAGAGGATACGCCGGGCGTAACACGTGACAGAATTTATGCGGATGCGTCGTGGCTGGATAAGCATTTCACACTTATTGACACAGGCGGTATTGAGCCGATGTCAAAGGACGAGATTTTAAGCCAGATGCGCCGTCAGGCACAGCTTGCCATTGAAATGGCAGACGTGGTGATACTTATGACAAACGTCAAGGACGGCGTAACTGCAAATGACCAGGACGTTGCATCAATGCTTTTAAAGGCACAGAAGAAGATAGTGCTTGCAGTAAACAAGGTAGATAACATAGGAGATCCGCCGTTTGAGTTCTACGAGTTCTATAACTTAGGACTTGGCGACCCGATTGCAATCTCATCAACTCATGGACTTGGAGTGGGTGACCTTTTGGACGAGGTTACACAGAAGTTCCCGGAGGATGCGGACACATCTGAGGACGAGGACGAGATCAAGGTTGCAGTAATCGGTAAGCCGAACGCAGGAAAGTCATCATTGATTAACAAGATTTTAGGCGAGGAAAGAGTAATTGTTTCAAATATCGCCGGAACAACAAGAGATGCAATCGACTCACACTATGAAAAGGATGGCGATAAGTTCCTCTTCATCGACACTGCCGGAATGAGAAAGCGTGGCAAGATTGATGAAAACGTTGAGCGTTACAGCGTGGTACGTTCACTTGCGGCAGTTGACAGAAGTGACGTATGCGTGATTATGATTGACGCATCAGAAGGAATCACCGAGCAGGATACAAAGGTTGCAGGCTATGCTCATGAGCAGGGAAAGGCTTGTATATTTGCAATCAATAAATGGGATTTAATCGTTAAGGATGATAAGACCATGAAGAACTTCACAGACAGAGTGCGTGAAGAATTTGCGTTTATGTCATATGCTGAAATTGTATTTATCAGTGCAAAGACGGGCTTGAGAATTCCTAAGCTTATGGAATTAATCAAGGAAGTGAACGAGCAGCATAAGAGACGAGTTACAACAGGAATGCTCAATGACGTAATCAACGAGGCAGTTGCAAAGCAGCAGCCGCCGTCAGACAAGGGCAGACGTTTAAAGGTTTACTACGGCACACAGGCAAGCGTGGCACCGCCGACATTTATCATTTTTGCAAATTCGAGAGACTTGTTCCATTATTCGTATCTTAGATTTATTGAAAATCAGATAAGAGATAATTTCGGCTTCAAGGGTACACCGCTTAATTTCATTATCCGTGAGAAGGGAGAAAAGAACAAATGATTTTAGTTACGATTGCAGTGGCGGTTGTGGCATACCTTATAGGTTCAGTCAATTCGTCAATACTCATATCAAAGGCTATCAGCGGAAGAGACATAAGAGAAAGCGGCTCGGGCAATGCAGGTGCAACCAATATGCTGCGTACTCACGGTAAGAAAATGGGTGTGCTTACCCTTTTGATTGATGTGTTAAAGGGAATTATACCGGTATTGATTGCCAATATAGTTATGGACAAGCTTGGCTTTATAGACTGGCTTCCGACAAATTACATAGCGGCAGTAGCTGTTATGCTCGGACATAACTATCCCGTATTTTTCGGCTTCAAGGGCGGCAAGGGCGTTGCAACTTCATTGGGTGCAGTGTATATGCTTAACTGGCAGTTCGGACTTATTTTAACAGTCTGCGGAATAGGCATAATGGCAATCACAAAATACGTATCGTTCGGCTCAGTAATATCGGGTGTTGCATTTATTGTGGGCGATATAGTAAATATGCTTGTGACAGGTACATTCGGCATAGTAAGATGTATTTGTTCAATACTCCTTGGCGGTATGTTGGTATGGAGACACAGAGAGAATATTGAAAGATTATTGAACGGAACAGAAAGAAAGTTAGGCGAGAAATCGAAGAATTAGTCAGAGAAAGGAAACAGCTATGAATATATCGGTAATAGGCAGCGGCGGCTGGGGAACGGCGGTTGCAGTAATGCTGGCAAACAAGGGCTATGACGTGAAGCTCTGGTCGTGGATTCAGGAAGAAACGGACAGACTTAATGCCGACAGAGAAAATAAGGAATTTTTGCCGGGTATTAAGTTCCCGGACAATATCACCTGCTCACACGATGCGAGATTCTGCGTTGAGGGTGCGGACCTGATAATCACAGCGGCACCGTCACCGGCTACACGTACCACTGCAAAAACTATTGCACCGTACGTGAAGGAAGGGCAGAAGCTTATAAATATTTCCAAGGGACTTGAAAAGGTCAGCTTAAAGCGTCTATCAGAGGTCTATAACGAAGAAATTCCGCAGGCGGATATTTCAGTAATGAGCGGCCCGTCACACGCGGAGGAGGTTTCAAAGGGACTTCCCACAATGAACGTTGTTGCATCGAAAACACCGGAAACGGCAAAGTTCATCCAGGACGTTCTGATGGGCGATAACTTCCGTATCTATACAAGCACCGATATAATCGGTGTGGAGTTGGGCGGAGCGTTGAAGAATGTAATCGCACTTTGTGCCGGAATTTCAGACGGTATGGGCTACGGCGATAACACCAAGGCGGCACTGATGACAAGAGGCATTGCAGAGATTTCAAGACTTGGTACAGCAATGGGTGCAAGTGTGGAGACCTTTGGAGGACTCAGTGGTATCGGCGATTTGATTGTCACCTGCACAAGTATGCATTCGAGAAACAGACGTGCCGGAATTTTAATCGGACAGGGATATTCACTTGAAGAGACTCTTGAAAAGGTACATATGGTAGTTGAGGGCGTAAATACTGCAACTGCTGCATATGAGCTTGGCAAGAAGTACGGAGTGGAAATGCCGGTTACGGAGCAGGCATACAGAATCTTGTTTGAGGGTGAGTCTGTAAAGGATGCGGCACTTAATCTTATGACCCGTGAAAAGAAGGACGAATAATGCGAATTATGCTTCGCAATGGAGTTGAAAAATGAATATAATTATAATAGGCGGCGGCAAGGTCGGCAGAAAGGTAGTCGAGGATTTTGATCGCGAGGGCCACAGTGTAGTTCTTGTTGATGAAAAGGCAGAGATAATTGAGCAGATTCAGGATAATTATGATGTTATGGGAGTCTGTGGCAGCGGTACGGATATTGAGGTTTTAAATGAAGCCGGTATCCGCCATTGCGACCTTGCAATATGCGTTACGGATCAGGATGAAATAAATGCACTGTGTGCAATAATTGCCAAGAAATGCGGTGCAAAGGCGTGCGTCGCAAGAATAAGAAACAGACGCTATTTCAAGCAGAGCGGATTTATGCGTAACGAGCTTGGAATCAATATGATTGTAAATCCGGATTTGTATGCGGCGAACGAAATTTCAAGAATGCTGCGTTTCCCGGCAACAATCAAGACTGAAACCTTTGCAAGAGGCAGGGTGGAGCTTGCACAGATCAAGGTTCCGGACGCATTGAAGGATATGCCCGTTTCGGAGATTTACAAGAAATATAAGGTTAAAATATTAATCTGTGCCGTTGCAAGAGATGACGAGGTTATTATTCCTAACGGTGAGTTTGTGCTTCGTGAGGGTGACAGAATCCACGTCACTGCTTCTCATGCAGATATGGCAAGGTTTATGAAGCTGACAGTGCCGGAGAATCTGCATATAAAGACGGTTATGATTGTAGGCGGCGGCAGAATTGCCTACTACCTTGCAAACCAGCTCATAGAGAGTGGAATGAAGGTAAAGGTAATTGAAAACAATGAAGAAAAGAGTCTGGAGCTTTCGGAATATATCCCGAAGGCAGAGGTGATTTTCGGTGACGGTACTGATCAGGAGCTTCTGAATGAAGAGGGAATAGATTCAGTAGACGCATTTGTTTCACTTACGGGAATAGACGAGGAAAACATCGTCATTTCGATGTATGCAAGAATGAAGCAGGTCGATAAGGTTATAACAAAAATCAACCGTATCTCGTTTGCACAGATGCTTGATGCAACGGGAATTGACAGTATTGTAACTCCGAAGGATATAACTGCAAATATCATAGTAGGCTATGCAAGAGCCTTGAACGAGGTTGATGCGGAGCCTGAGGTTGTATCGTTATACAGAATTGTAAATAACAAGGCGGAGGCAGTGGAGTTCAAGGTTTCAAAGGAATCAGAGCTTACGGGCGTGCAGCTTAAAAATCTTAAGCTGAAGAAAAATATGCTTATTGCGGCAATTGTCAGCAATAACAGAACAATCATTCCGGGCGGCGACACAACAATTGAGGTCGGCGATACGGTTATGGTTGTAACAACGCAGAATATGAAACGTTTAACGGATATTCTTGCATAAAGGAGGAGCATATGAATTATAGAATGATTGCATCGCTCCTGTCAAAAATTATGCTGATTGGTGCAGGAATGCTGTTGGCACCGCTGGCTGTGTCTGTGATATATTGTGACGGTCAGATAATGCCGTTTGTGTATACAATAGCGATTTTCCTTGTGCTTGGACTTGCAGGAATGCTGATAAAGCCGAAGAAAAAGGACATCTATGCAAGAGAGGGTATGATTTTAGTATCACTCACCTGGGTATTGTTTTCGGTAGTGGGCGGCTTGCCGTTCTACTTTTCGGGACAGATTCCAAGTATAATTGACTGCATATTTGAAACCGCCTCAGGCTTTACTACCACCGGTTCGACAATTTTAACCAATGTCGAAGTAATGAGCAAGAGCCTGCTCTTCTGGCGAAGCTTTACTCATTGGATAGGCGGTATGGGTGTGCTTGTGTTTGTGACGGCAATTTTCACTGACAAGAATACGCGTACCACACATATTATGCGAGCAGAAATGCCGGGCCCTAAAATTGGAAAGCTGGCGGCAAAATGGCAGTTTTCACTGCGTATTTTGTATATTATATATATAGGTCTTACAGCGGCAGAATTTATCCTTCTATTATTTGGAGGAATGGGTGTTTATGATAGTCTGGTTCATACCTTTGGTACTGCAGGTACAGGCGGCTTCGGAGTTAAAAATGCTTCAATAGGTCATTATGACAGTGCATATATTGATTATGTAATAGGCATATTTATGGTGCTTTTCGGAGTGAACTTCAATATATATTACCTGATACTGGCACGTCAATATATATTGGTAAAAAAGAACAGTGAATTAAAAGCATATATTGCTATAGTAGTAGTGGCAACTGTTTTAATAATGATAAACATTATGCCAATATATCATTCACCCTTCAGTGCATTGAGATACTCGTTTTTTCAGGTATCATCAATAATTACTACAACGGGCTATGCAACGGCAGATTTTTGTCAATGGCCGCTGTTTTCGCAAATTATACTGGTATTGCTGATGTTTATAGGTAGTTGTGCCGGCTCAACAGGAGGCGGATTAAAGGTAATAAGAGTCAGTATAATCTGTAAATGTGCAATGAACGAGATGAAAAGAGCATTTAGTCCGAGAAGTATGCTCACAGTTAAAAATGACGGTAAAATACTTGAATCAACTACGGTGAACAGTGTGCTTGGGTATGTTATGGCATATATTATAATTACAGGTCTTTCAATTCTTGTGGTAAGCTTTGATAATTTTGACCTTACAACTACTGCAACATCAGTATTTGCAACATTGAATAATATAGGTCCGGGACTTGGCGCAGTAGGTCCGACGGGGAATTTCTCGGAGTTTTCTGTTTTGTCAAAGCTGGTAATGACCTTTGATATGCTTGCCGGCAGACTTGAGCTGTTTGCAATGCTGGCACTGTTCTCGCCGAGAGTATGGAGAAAAATCTGATATGAAAAAAACTGTTCTGCTTATTTTTGAGCGTATATCTGAAAGAAAGAAGCGAAGTACCCCTTCAAAGAACATAGTTTTGAGCTTTGCGGCGGTTATTGTGATAGGTGCGTGTCTTCTGATGTTACCTGTTTCTTCAGCAAACAGAGAAGTAACTCCATTCCTAACCGCGCTTTTTACCGCAACCTCGGCAACTTGTGTTACGGGGCTTATAATTGAAGAAACAGGCTTGTATTTCAGTTTATTTGGACAATTCGTTATTTTAGCACTTATTCAGATTGGCGGACTTGGATTTATAACCATACTTGCAACAGCACTTTTAAGAGCAAGCAAGAAGATGAATCTGCGTAACCGCATTGTGGTAGCACAGTCTTTTGGTATAGACTATATGGACGATGTAACTATTGTTGCAGGATACGTGATGAAGTTGACCTTTGCTGTAGAAGGGATAGCTGCGGCTGTGCTCTCGTTACGGTTTATTCCTCGTTTTGGTGTGTTCAGGGGAATATGGTACGGAGTATTTCATTCGGTGAGTGCATTCTGCAATGCCGGATTTGATGTATTTGGTCAGAAGAACAGCCTTATAGGATTTAATAATGACCCGATAGTAATGCTTGTGATTTCATTACTGATAATTATAGGTGGACTTGGCTTTCTTGTGTGGGTTGAGGTATTGAATAAAAAGTCATTAAAAAAAATGAGTACATATTCAAGACTCGTTATAATGATTACAGCGATACTTCTTATTTTAGGAACGGTTTTATTCTTTATACTTGAAAGAAAAAATGTTTTGGAAAATATGCCCTTGTGGCAGCAATTGCTAAACTCGTTTTTTCAGTCTGTAACTTGCCGGACAGCAGGGTTTGATAGTTTGGGACAAACATTATTAACTGAGCAGAGCAAGCTTGTGAGTGTGATTCTTATGCTTATAGGCGGAGCGTCAGGCTCTACTGCAGGCGGCGTAAAGGTTGCCACGATAGGAGTGGTTGTGATGGCTATAATGGCTTCGCTTCGCGGAAAAAACAGTGTGGTATTTTCAGGAAGAAAAATAAGTGAGCGCTCAGTAAACAACGCAGCTATGCTTCTGGGACTGTGGGCACTGCTGGTGATCGGAGCAACACTTTTTATCAGTGTGACAGATAGAATTGGGCTTATAGATACGCTTTATGAGGTGACGTCAGCATATGGTACAGTAGGGTTGAGTGTAGGTGTCACTGCTGCGTCATCGCCAATTACAAAGCTGATTTTAATAGCATATATGTTTTTTGGCAGAGTCGGAGTTATGACGATAAGTGTTATGTTTATAGCACGTCAGAGTACAGAGGAAAGAGTTAAATATCCTGAAGCAAGGATAGTTATAGGATAGGAGTGTAAGCATATGAAAACATTTGCAGTAATAGGTCTGGGACGCTTTGGTGCAGCGGTAGCGATGCAGCTTTTTAATATGGGATACGAGGTGCTTGCAGTTGATAAAAGTGCAGAGAATGTAAATGAGGTTGCGGATTTTGTTACTCAGGCAGTATGTGCTGACCCGATGGAGTCGGGTGTTATGCGTGAGCTTGGAATAAAGAATTATGATACCGTAATTGTTGCAATTGGCACCAATATGGCAGACAGTATACTTATCACAATGGCACTCAAAGAGGCAGGAGTTAAAAAGGTAGTATGCAAAGCAAGCAGTGAGGATCATAAAAAAGTATTGCAGAAGGTAGGTGCTGATGCTGTAATTATTCCGGAGCATGAAGCAGGTATTAAGCTTGCAGCAAATCTTGTATCGGAAAACGTATTTGATGTGATTGACATTTCAGATGAATATTCAATTGCTGATTTGATTATTCCGCAAGGTTGGCAGGGCAAGACGCTTATGGATTTGGATTTGCGTAAAAAATACGGAATAAATGTAATTGCAATAAAGGACAGAGCGAGTGGTAAGATAGCAACAATTTCACCCAATCCGACACATTCATTCAAGGTAAATGACATAATGGTTGTGGTTGGTAAAAATGAAATGATACAGGCAATCAGCAAGCTGAAATAAAAAAAGATTCCATTTCTAATAAAGAAATGGAATCTTTTTTTGTGAAAAATACAAAAAATACTTGACAAAATGCGACTACGGGTGTAGAATGTAATTAGACTACAAGTGTAGAATATAGAAATGAGGTGTTAATATGTCGATAGGAGATATAAATATAGGCGAAGCGGAGCTTGAAATAATGAAGGTGATATGGAAAGCGGGCGAGCCGGTGAATACGCAGTATATAAGTGAGGCGGTAGAGGAGAAGGGCTGGAAAAGAACAACAATTTCTACCTTTCTGACGAGGCTCGTCGATAAGGGAGCATTGTCATCGCAGAAGCAGGGTAAATTTTATTATTACACGCCGCTGATTTCAAAAAAGGAATACAGAAAATCGAAAACAAGCAGTCTGATTTCAAGCCTGTATAACGGCTCAATAAAGGATTTTGCGGTAGCGTTATTTGAGGAGGAGTCGCTCTCGGACGAGGATATTAAGGAATTGCGTGCGATATTTGATGATAAGGAGGAATGATTATGCTGTTGTTAATTTTATTTTTAGCAGTGTGTTTAGTTACAATGACACTGGCGGTTGTATCGGGTAAAAGAGGAGTTATAGCAGGTAAGATTATAGTATCAGTACTTATATTATTTATAGTAGGCTTTGGTGTGTGTTTTGGAGCAGTTTTAATTGCATTTTCACCTCATTGGAATTTTTATGCTAATATGCTGCTGATAGCGGGAATTATTATTGCGGCATTGCTTATAGCTACGACCTTTGGAGTAATAAAGAAAAAATATGTCTGGATTCCGTTAGTAAGTCTTTTACTGATAAATGCGGCTGTGACGGGAGTATTTTATGATTGGCATAATGCAGAAACAATTTCAGAAGGACAGGATTTGCTTGATAAATATGAGCCATACGCTGATAATACCGTGGTGGTGGAGCTTGAGGAAGAAGCTAATTTTAAAATAGAATCAGATTATCCGAGACTTGACGGTGCAACCGCGCTGTATCCGATTTATTCTGCATTTGCGAAGGCGGTATATCCGCAGGAGGTTCTTGAGGACAAAGAGGACAGAGCTCATTATAATAACGAGCTTCTTCAATGCACTACCACTACTCAGGCATACAAAAAAATAGTAGACGGCACTGCGGATATGATTTTTGTTGCGGCACCGTCAGAGGAACAGGAAAAATATGCCTATGAAAACGGAGTTGAGTTGATTTTCACGCCGATAGGCAAGGAAGCCTTTGTGTTCTTTGTAAATGCAAGAAACAAGCTTGATGATATTACAGTAGAGCAGATACAGAAAATCTATTCCGGAGAAATAACAACCTGGGAAGAGTTGGGAATAAAGCATCTGGGTGAAATTAAAGCCTTCCAAAGGGATGAGGGAAGCGGCAGTCAAAGTGCTCTCATACGCCTTATGAACGGCAAGGAGCTTATGACACCTCCGAAGGAGGATGTTATCAATGCTATGGGCGGAATAATAAGCGAAACTGCGGACTATAAAAATCACAGAAATGCAATAGGCTATTCGTTCAGATTTTATTCTACGGAAATGGTTAAAAATAAGAAAATCAAATTACTCAGTATGAATGGAATAGAGCCGACGATTGAAAATATTGAAAACGGTACATATCCGATAGCATCCAACTTTTATGCAGTAACAAGAAGTGATGCAAGTGAAAACACGAAAAAACTGCTTGAATGGATTTTAAGTGAACAGGGACAGGAAATAATAAGACTTACGGGATATACGCCTGTAAAATGATAAGGAGGAATAACAATGCTTGAACAGATTTTCAGGACAATATTTATAACCTCCTGCATAGGAGCGGTGCTTACGCTGCTTCTGATGCTTATAAAGCCGCTTACTCAGAAATGCTTTTCGAGCCGTTGGCATTATTATATATGGCTTGTTGTCCTTGCGGTGATGATATTGCCGGTAAGCTTCAGACTTACCGGCGAGCCGTGGCACAGTAGGGTAACCTCAGAGGTAGTGTCAGAAATGTCTGAGACAGAATTGCCGGAAACAGTAGGCTCTTCAATAAGCGGGGACACGAAAATAGCACGGATAATTGAAAAGCCTGTTGAAGAGCTTTATGGCAGTGTGGAAACAGCAGGGGAAATAGCATTTAACAGGCTTGATATAATATCGCCAATCTGGGCAATAATGGCGGTTTTACTGGTGTTGTTGAGGTTGATAAGATACGCACTGTTTCTGATTAAAATGAATAGGGACACGAAACTGCTTTCGTGTCCCGAGATAAAAGGGTTTACGGATAAAAATATAACGGTAAGGATAAGTGACACAATTTGTTCACCGCTTATGACGGGCATTATAAAGCCAACGCTTATTTTACCGAAGGGTATATCGGGCGAGGAGCAGTTACACAACATACTTGCACACGAAATTACGCATTTTAAGCGACGTGATGTATGGTATAAATGGTTTGTGAGCATAGTAAAGTGTATACACTGGTTCAATCCGGCGATATATGTTGCGGACAGGGAGATTGAAAGGGAATGTGAAATTTCCTGTGACCTTGAGGTAGTTAAGGAAATGAGCAGGGAGCAGGAGATAGGCTATATCAATACAATTCTTTCACTTCTTTCGTTAAGAAAATCAAAGACAATTCCGCTGACAACGGGAATGGCAGGCTCTAAAAAGGCCTTAAAGGAGAGATTTATGCGGATTAAGAATAAGCGGAAAATAAGTAAAGCGGCGGCAGTTATTTCAATAATAGCGGCAATCGCAATTTTTGCGGGTGCGATTGCTATAAGCGGAGTGCTTAACGGAAGATATGAGGAAGCCACACCGGGAAATAACGAAATAGCAGTTGATGAGGTGACGGGCAACAAATCTAATTTGCTGTTTTTGGGCTTGAATGAGAATGAAGAGATAGATGTAAGAGTCTTGATTTGTTTTGATAAAGAAGAAAAGAGCATTAAGGGAATTATGTTGCCCGAAGAGGATTTTGAAGCAAAAAGTAACGAACAGGAAATGATTAATGGAATAAAAGATAAATACTCTGTACCTGTAAATTATTATCTGAAAACAGATATGGCAGCATTAACTGAATTTGCTGAAAATCTAGGTAAAAAGATATTCGGAGATTCATTTCCGGAGATAAAAGAGAGGATTTCAAGGGAATTCGCAAGCACTAAAAACATATGCCCTAAAGATATAGATTATGAAGGGAAATTATTCAACAGTATGGAAAGCTTGCTGAAAAAAGAAAATATCAAAGCTGTGATTGAAATGTACAAAACATTAACGTCAAATATAGAAACAAATTATAATTTGAATGATTTGCCAAGTGATGCAAAAGCATTCAGAGGTATGAGTCCTTTCGATATAGATTTTTACGGTGATGAAAGTATAATAGAAAGTGTAGTAGAACAAATGAGATAAAAACCGACCGCATCAATAGGGACAAGACCGTCTTTCCTGCCGGAAAGACGGTCATTTTAATTCACTCTGTATTCCTCTTTCATATACCCGCTTAAATCGCTCAGCTTAATGGGAAATGTGATATATCCCTTTGCAAAATACGACAGGGTATAGGGCTGAAAAAATATTACAAGCTTATCACCCTCAAAATAGAAGTCGTATTCGTGGCTGTCGGCGATTTGAGGTTTTTCCCAAAGCTCATCATATTCCTCGGCGTTTTCGGTGACAAGCTCGCTTATAAGGCGGTTTAAAGCCTCCTTATAGCCATCATCGGCAAACAGGTCAGAAAGATAGATTCGCTTGCTCTGATTCAGGTCATAGTTTCTGGGATAGAGCATATAACTGCCGTGTGCACCGCCGGTGTAGACGTAATGCTCCTCCACCACACTTAAAATTCCACGCTCGTTATTTTTAACCTCCTGCGTGATTTCAAGCACGCATTTGTTGCCCATCCGCAAATCCTCACGACTTTCGGAAACCATCGTGTCAAACGAAACCATTGCACCGTCAATGTCAGATGCAACCTCGGAATTTATCTGTGCCATAAATTCCTTGTCGGCAATTTTTGACACCTCAAAGCCCTGCACGCTTACATCCGCCAGATCCGTCTGATAGCTTGAGTGTGTAAAGTCAATTTTTGCATCCGTTCCTGATGCACAGCCACACAGGAACAGTGCAATAACGGTTAAAATCACATATCTCATAATATTATGCAAATCAGACCACCGCTGCCTTCGTTGATAATTCGCTCCAGTGTTTCACGCATCTTAGAGCGGGATTCATCGGGCATTCGTGAAAGCTTGTTGTGAAGTCCCTCATTCACAAGCTCATAGAGCGATTTGCCGAATATATTTGATTCCCAGATCTTTGCCGGGTCGCTCTCAAATTCGGACAGGAGATAGCGCACCAGCTCCTCGCTTTGCTTTTCCGTCCCTACAATCGGGCTGACCTCGGTTTCAATATCTGCACGCATCATATGTATAGACGGTGCCGAGGCACGCAATTTCACGCCGAACCGACCGCCTTGTTTGACAATTTTTGGCTCTGCAAGGGACAGCTCATCGGTAGATGGGGACACGATTCCATATCCTGTTTCACGTACCTGATGCAGTGCAAATGCAATCCGGTCATATTCCTTTTTGATGAGTGACAGCTCGTTTAAAAGCTGCATAAGCTCTTTTTCGTCCTTGATTTCAAAGCCCGTATTTTCGCCGACCACCTTAAAGAACAGCTCCTGCGGGAATTCGAGCTGCATATTTACTATGCCGTCGCCCAAATCCATACTTTCCACAAACGAGTGGCTGATAAAATCACAGCCGCCAAGCTCAGAGCACAGACTCTTTGCATCACGTATGCAGTACACGTCCGACAAACGGCTCATTATTGCAGAATACAGCGATGCCTTGAGAGAGTGCTCACTCTCAAGCGTTTCAACCCAGCCCGGAAGTCCGATTGAAACCTCTTTGAGCGGGAACTCAAAAAGTACTGTCTCAATTATGCGGTGGATGTCCTCGGAGTTGAGCTGCTCACAATTCACCGTCACAACAGGTACACTGTGATTTTTTTCGAGCTCACGTGCAAGTGACAGGGCAGAATGTGAGGTAGGCTCCGCCGAGTTCAGAAGAATGATAAACGGCTTGTTTATCGCTTTCAATTCGCCGATTACACGATTTTCAGCATCTATGTAATCGTGACGGGGAATATCCGAGATTGAGCCATCAGTGGTAACGACAAGTCCTATTGTTGAATGCTCGGTGATTACACGCTTTGTACCGATTTCCGCCGCCTCGTTGAAGGGAACGGGATAATCAAACCAGGGCGTGGACACCATACGCGGTTGCGAATCCTCGCTGTAACCCATAGAGGAATCAACGATGTAGCCTACGCAGTCAATCATACGAACCTTGAGACGTGCGTTATCGCCAAGCGAAATGCTGACGGCTTCGTTGGGTATGAATTTCGGCTCGGTGGTCATAATGGTACGTCCTGCGGCAGACTGCGGCAGCTCGTCGCGGGCACGTTCTTGTCCGTAGACATTTTCGATGTTCGGTATAACAAGCTGCTCCATAAATTTCTTTATAAAAGTGGATTTTCCGGTGCGGACAGGCCCCACTACACCTATGTAAACATCACCATTGTTACGACGGGAAATATCCCTGTATATATTGTATTCCGACAATGCTTTTGTCCTCCTTTTGTCAGGTTAGTACAGTATATGCACAGCGGTGGGGAAGTATGACCGATATTTGTAACCCAATTAAAAAATAAAGCATATTATAAAGTACAGTTATAACTGATAAAAATGAAGGGAGTAAGGCTGATGGCTGAAAATAATACAAACTGGAGCTGTGGCTGTGGCTGCGTGGGCTATGCCTACGTGCCGGTGCAGGAGCTCGGAAGTGTATACGAGCCGTGCGACGCACTGTGCAAAGGAACGATTTTTCCGGAGCTGAGCTTAACAATGTGTGAGTACGGTCAGGTGTGCAAGGGGAACGGAGGTTTAGAGAATGGATAATCAGGCAAGGCGCTTAAGAGAGCTGCAGTGTGCGAATTTTGCGGCATATGATATGCTTCTCTACCTCGACACCCACGCAAACGATAAAAAGGCGTTTGAAATTTTCAGGTCGCTTGTTGAGAAAACGAACAAATTGAAATGTGAGTATGAGAAGGATTTTGGCTCGTTGATGCCGTTCAACAGTGCATACAAGAGCAGATTCGACTGGTTGGATAATCCGTGGCCGTGGGATAAGGAGGCGAGTGAGTAATGTTTGAATACAGTAAATTTCTTGAATATCCGGTAAAGGTAAAGAACAAGAACCCTCGCCTTGCTAATATTATTATTACGCAATACGGTGGTGCGTACCAAAATGTTTGAGTAGTCCGGCTAATGCCGCCAAAACACGCATTTAAACCGTTTTCCGCCATCTCCGCCTTTTATAATTTCTTTAAAAATTGTCCTTGCCATGTTGTTCTTTTCTACATTACTTACATCAGCATCTTTCAAAACCTCGGTCAATCTGCGAAGCTCTTTCTTGTCAATTTTAGCTTCCTCTTCGGGTTCTTCCACCTGAGTTGTTTCAAGCATTTCTTTTAACTTTTCTATCTCATCAAGAATAGCTTTTTTATTTTTCTTGTATTCTTCCAAAGTGTCAACACCATCTTCATAAGCTAATTTAACTCTTTCTAAACGAATCTCAAGTCTTTGAATCTGAGTAGAGATTATTTTGCTGTCATCTGTATAAGTCGATTGCTCCAAAACTTCAGATTCAGCAAAATCAAGCTCTACATTTGGAAGTTCCATTTCTGATAAGATGTTAAGAATGATTTTAGCAATTTTTTCGGCTTTTATATAGCCAACACCATCACATTTTCCTCTGCTTCGCTCTGAACAACCGAAGTATCCGCCCTGATAAGACAGAACCTTACCGCACTTTTCGCATCTAAGGATTCCCGTCAACCAATGGGACAAACCTTTTCTGTCAGAATTAAAGAACTTTCGGAACCTTGCTTTTTGTTCTTGCATTTTTTTCTGAGCTTTCTCCCAGGTTTCCATATCTATAATAGGCTCGTGTGGACCGTCGGTTATAATTGCAGTTTCTGCTGTATAATTTCGTGACAGCTTACCGTCAGGATTCCAACGGGTTTTACCTATGTACACCGGATTATTAAGCCAATATTCTACAGTTCTGTTTTCGATTTTATTTCCACGATGGGTTCTTACTCCCATAGCATTTAGTTCTTTTGCAATTGTTAAAAGACCTTTACCGTTTACATAATCGTTAAAAACCTTTCGTATAATCTCTGCTTCTTCAGGAACAACAACATACTCACCGTTTTCCACCTTGTAACCAAAGCCGGGTATCGAAAGAACACCGCCTCTTTTGGCTTTCTCTGTCATACCACGTTTTACTTCTTCTGCAAGGTTGATGCTGTAGAACTCATCCATCGCTTCTATGATGGCTTCAATGAGTATGGATAACTTATCAAAGTCGGAAGGCCAAGCGGTCTTAGGAAGACAAAATA